>NZ_JAAALM010000468.1 GCF_009906395.1 Kineococcus indalonis | reverse complement strand
CGTCGTAGACGGCGACGCCGCCGCCGGCGGCCTGGAGCTGCTGCGGCAGGCGGACGCGGCGATGTACGTCGCCAAGCGCGCCGGCGGCGGCGTCGCCGTCTACGACGAGGCGGTGGACCGGCGCGCGCGCGAGCGGCTGCAGCTGCTGGAGGAGCTGCGCGCCGGCATCGCCGCCGGGCAGCTCGTGGCGCACTACCAGCCGCAGGTGGACGTGCGCACCGGCCGGGTGGTGGGCGTGGAGGCGCTGGTGCGCTGGGAGCACCCCGTGCGCGGCACGGTGATGCCGGCGGCGTTCCTGGAGCTGGCCGAGGAGCGCGGCCTGATGGCGCACGTCACCGAGGCGGTGCTGCGCCAGGCCGTCGCGCAGGCCGTGCGCTGGCGCGCGGCGGGCCACCCGCTGCGCATCGCGGTGAACGTCGCCACCAGCTGCCTGCTGAACCCGGCGCTGCCGGCGCTGGTGCGGGAGGTCGTCGACGGCGCGGGCCTGGACCCGGCCGCGCTCGTGGTGGAGATCACCGAGACGACGCTCATGCGGGACCCCGAGCGCAGCCGCCGCACCATCGGCGAGCTGCTCGCGGTGGGCGCCGCCGTGAGCATCGACGACTACGGCACCGGTTACTCCTCGCTGGCCTACCTGCGCGACCTGCCCGCCGTGGAGCTGAAGCTGGACCGCGCCTTCACGGGGCGGGTCGCCGCCGACGAGCGCTCCGCCGCGATCGTGGCGAGCACCGCCGACCTCGCCCACAGCCTGGGCATGCGGCTGCTGGCCGAGGGCGTGGAGGACGCGGCGACCCTGCGTCGCCTGGGGGAGCTGGGGGTGGACGAGACGCAGGGGTACCACCACTGCCGGCCGGTGCCCGCCGCGCAGCTGCTGGAGTGGCTGGAGCGGTTCGAGGTGCGACCGGCCGCGCCCGCGCGGCGCTGAGGACGGGCGCTGACCGGGCGTCAGTCGAGGCGGTGCACCCGCACGCGCCGCGCCACGGCCTCCACCGCCTCCGCGTGCCCGGTGCCGTAGCCCTGCCGGGTCACGTTCACCGCGCCGGCGGCGGCGGCGGTGCGCACCGCGTCCAGCACGTCGTCGCCGCGCGCCAGGCGCGCCGCGACCGCCCCGCTCATCGAGTCGCCCGCCCCGCGGAACTGCACCGCCGTGAAGCTCGGCACCTCCAGGCGGTGCGCGCCGTCGGGGGTGAGCACCAGCGGCGGCTGGGCCGCGCGCGTGACCAGCACGGTGCGCGCGCCGGCCCCCTGCAGCCGGCGGGCGCGCTCGAGCAGCTCCCCGACGTCGTCGGCGTCGGCCTCCCCCTGGCCGGGCAGCTCGTCGTGGGCGACCTTGAGCAGGTCCACGCCGCCCTCCAGGGCCTGGCGCAGCGCCTCGCCGGACAGGTCCGCGACGACCGCGGTGCCCTGCCCGCGCGCGTCGGCGGCCAGGCGCCGGAAGACGTCCGCGGGCAGCACCTCCTCGTGCTCGGGACCGGTGAGCACCAGCACGGCGCTGTCCAGGGCGGAGGTGATCGTCGCGGTGAACAGGTCGTCGATCTCGTGGCGGCTCAGGGTCGCGGTGGACTCCGCCACCCGCTCGCCCTTCTCCGCGTCCTGCTCGTCCTCGAAGCCGCGGTGGTCCAGCACCACCACCGCCGTCGCGGACCCGGTGCTCACCGGCCGGGTGGAGATGCCCTCGGCGGCCAGCAGCGCCGCCGTGGCGGTGCCGGCCTCCCCGCCCAGCGGCACGCACAGCCGCACGTCCGCGCCCAGGCGCGCGGCCATCCGCGCCACCCACACCCCCTGCCCGCCGGGGTGCAGGTGGATCTCCACCTCCCCGCCGGTCGCGGGTTCCACCAGCACCCGCAGCGCCGGGGAGGGAGCGAAGACCGTCACGCTCTGGCTCACGGGGCGAACGTACGGCGGGGGCGCGGCGGGCGCTCGCCGGCGCTCGAGGTGGCGGGGTGCGCTGCCGAGGACGTCAGCGGGAGCGGACCCGTGCCGGGCCCCGCCCGGACCCATGGCCATCGAGGGCTCGGCGGACGAGAGCACCGGCGCCGCCCCCGCGCGCGGCGCGCGGACCGTCGCGCCGATCCAGGCCTCGGCGCTGCAGTTCGCCGCGTCGATCCTCGGCGAGGCCAGCTGCACCCCGCAGGCGCAGCTCGACGGCACCCCCTCGGCGCCCTCGCGCGTCGCCGAGCCGGTCGAGGAGCCCGCCGCGGCGCTCAGCCCTCCGAGCCCGCGCCCGCGCCCGCCAGCGCGTACGCGCCGTGCACCGCTCGCGGTGCCGGCACGCTCCAGCGCGGGGCGCGGCGCCGGCTGCTGAACACCCCGTGCAGCAGCAGGCGGTCGCGGCCCACGGCGGGGGAGCGGCGGTGCATGCCGCGCGGGTCGGCGAAGACCACGGTGCCCGCGGGCCCGCCCAGCGCCTCGAACGTGCCGGGGGGAGCGCCCTCGCCGCGGCGGTCCAGGTGGCTGCCGCGCACGTAGTGCAGCGGGCCGTCGCCGTCCTCCTCGTCGCTCAGGTGCACCCAGACCTCCACGGTGGGCCGGCGCCCGCCCGGGCCGCGCTGCCAGCGGCGCGGCGGGGCGGGGGAGGCGGCGGCCACCTCCATCCACGCCTCGGTCCCCACGTGCTGCACGGCCCGGCGGCAGTACGCCTCGGCCACGCAGCCCAGGACGGGGTCCTGCAGCAGCCGGCGGCAGGGGGTGGCGGGCGCGTCCGCGTCCAGCAGCGGCACGCGGTCGGCGTCCGGGGGGCGGTCCCACGGCGCGGCCGGGCCGGTGGCCGCGGCCACCCGGCGCCGCTGCTCGGCCACCGCGGGCGCGCGGCGCTCGACCAGGGCGCGGGCGCAGGCGAGGACGTCGTCGAGGACCCCGGCGTCGCCGGTCAGGGCGGCCACGCTGGTGCGGGCGATGCCCTCGCGGCGCAGCTCGGCCACGACGCGGCCGGCCTCGGGCAGCACGACCGTGCGCTCGCGCGACCACCGGCGCGAGCTGCGACCCGTCTGGTCGCCGTCCCCGGATGACGTCTTCACGCCTGACCTCCTCGTGGTGATCGACCGACCCTATCGTGTCTTTCCGTGAGGTTTCGGTAACGCAACGCAGTCGCACGGGGCCCTCCGGTGCTCCACAGCGCACACCGGGCGTGTGCACCGGGCGTGTGCACCGGGCGTGTGCACCGCTGCCCGACGGGGTAGGGGACGGGACGTGGCTGACGAGACGCGGGGCACCGTGCTGCTGGCGCTGACGGCGAACCTC
>NZ_JAAALM010000467.1 GCF_009906395.1 Kineococcus indalonis | reverse complement strand
GTGCCGGTGGCGGTGGCGGACGAGGACTACACCGGCGTGAACCCCGGCCCGCCCGGCGCGGCCGACGCCCCCGAGCACCTGCGCACCCACCTGGACGCCCTGGCCGCGAACGGCGTCGCGGCGGACACCTGGGACGTCGACGCGCAGGGCGTGCCGCACCACCTGGGCGTCCTGGGCCACTACGACGCCGTGCTGTGGTACCTCGGGGACAACCGGCTGACGCAGGACCCGGAGGACGAGCTCACCGAGGTGTCGTTCCTGGAGGAGCCGGGCCGGGACCTGGCGGTGGCCGAGGAGGCCCAGCAGCTCACGATCGCCGTGCGCGACTACCTCAACGAGGGCGGCGGGCTGGTGCACGCCGGGGAGACCGCCGCCTACTTCGGCGCGCTGGGCCCCGCCCTGGGCGGCATCTGGTACGGCCTGGACGGGGCGCCGGAGGAGGACTGCGTGATCACCTCCGACGCCAGCGACTGCCTGCTGCTGGCGGACGACTTCGCGCAGTACTACCTGGGCGCGTACGCGCGCACCCCCGTCGAGAGCGCCTCCGGCGTGGAGGGGACGGCGGGGGGACCGGCCTCGGGGTGGAGCGCGCGCTTCGGCGGGCCGGCCGCGGAGGGCAACCCGGTCGACGAGGCGGGGGTGTTCACCGTGACCGGCGACGTGCTGCCGGAGGAGGGCTTCCCGCAGTTCGCCTCCGAGGGGGTCCTGCGGTACACCGACCCGACGGGGCCGTTCCTGCCGGTCGAGGGCGGCTGGGCCGCGGGGTCGGGGCACCAGGACGTGCGCCACGCGCGCCTGACGCGCACGTTCGACCTCACCGGGCTCAGCGCGGCCGACGCCCCCGCCCTGCAGGCGCGGGTGTCGTGGGACGTGGAGGAGGGCTACGACCACGTGCTCGTGGAGGCGCGCACCGCCGGCGGCGAGGACTGGACGACGCTGCCCGAGCGGGGCGGCGCCACCTCCGCCGACCTGCCCGCCGAGTGCGCGGCGGGCTTCCTCCTGCAGGCCCACCCCTCGCTGTCCCGGTACCTCACGGCCGGCGATCCGTGCCTGCCGCGGGGCACCACCGGCGCGTGGAACTCCCTCACCGGCACCTCGCAGGGGTGGCAGCAGGTCGCCTTCGACCTGTCCGCCTTCGCCGGCGGCGACGTGGAGGTCAGCATCAGCCACGTCACCGACCAGGCGATCGGCGGCACCGGGGTCGTCGTCGACGACACGCGCCTGACCACCGCGGGCGGCCCGCGCGCGGCGGAGGGCTTCGAGGAGGGGCTGGGCGCGTGGAGCGCCGCGGGGGGGTTCGAACGCACCGACGGCCTGGGCGGGCGCACGGCGGCGGTGCAGGCGGAGGACACCGTGCTGCTGGGCTTCGGCCTGGAGCAGCTCGCCGACGCCGGGCAGCGCGCGCAGGTGGCCGGTGCGGCGCTGGCGGCGGTGCTCGGGCCCTGACGCCCCGGCGGGGGCGCAGCAGGGACGGGCAGGGGGCACGGGAGCTGGAAGCGCGCGGCCCGCGCGTGCCACCCTGGGAGCGGCGAGGGCGCCCCACCGGCGGGGAGCCCGGCGCACGGGCCGAGGAGGTCGCCGTGACCGCTGCACCCACCGCCGAGGGCACCGCCCGCGAGGTCGCCCGGGACGTCGCCCGGGACGTCGCCCGGGACGTCGCCCGGGACGTCTTCGACCACGTCGTCGTGGGCGCCGGCAGCGCCGGCGCGACCCTGGCCGCCCGCCTCAGCGAGGACCGCTCGGTGCGGGTGCTGCTGCTGGAGGCCGGGCCGGACCCCGCGGGCCTGAGCACGAGCGTGCCGGCGGCGTGGGTGGACCTGCTGGGCACCGCCTGGGACTGGCGGTACCGCACCGTCCCGCAGCCCGGGCTGGCCGGGCGCCGGGACGCCTGGCCCCGCATGCGCGCCACCGGGGGCTGCTCGGCGATGAACGGGATGGTCTACGTGCGCGGCCACCGCGCCGACTACGACGGCTGGCAGCGCGACTTCGGCGCCGTCGGCTGGTCCTACCGCGACGTGCTGCCCCTGTTCGTGCGCTCGGAGGCCAACGCCCGCCTGGGCGCCCCCTTCCACGGCCGCAGCGGTCCGCTGCACGTGGAGGACCGCCGCTACACCCACGAGGTGGTCGACGCCTGGATCGCCGCCGCGCGGGCGGCCGGGATGCCCGCCAACGACGACTTCAACGGCGCCGAGCAGGACGGGGTGGGCCGCTACCAGGTCACCTGCCGGCGCGGGCGGCGGTGGTCGACGGCCGACGCGTACCTGCGCCCGGCGCGGGGGCGGCCGAACCTCGTGGTGCTCACCGGCGCGCTGGTCACCCGCGTGCTGCTGGAGCGCGGGCGGGCCACCGGGGTGGCCTTCCTGCGCGACGGCGCCGAGCACGCGGTGCGCGCCGAGCGGGAGGTGGTCCTGTGCGGCGGGGCGGTGAACTCCCCGCAGCTGCTCATGCTCTCCGGCATCGGACCGGCGGACCACCTGCGCGAGGCCGGCGTCACCCCCGTCGTGGACCTGCCGGGCGTGGGGGCGAACCTGCACGACCACCCGGTCACGCCGATGGTGTGGCGCACCCGCGGGACCGCCGACCTGGCGGTGGACCACGCGAACGCCGGGCGCCTGCTGCAGTGGCGCCTGACCGGAGGGGGGCCGCTGACCTCCAACGTCGCCGAGGGCGGCGGGTTCCTGCGCACCCGCGGCGGCCTGGAGGGGCCCGACGTGCAGTTCCACGTCGTGCCCACCGGCGCCTACGGCGACGGCCTGCACGCGGCGGGCGGGCGGATGCTCACGGTGGGGGTCACGCTCGTCGACGTCGCCAGCCGGGGCACGCTGCGCCTGGCCGGGCCGGACCCGCGCTGGCGGCCGGTGCTGGACCCGGCGTACTTCCGCGAGCGCGCCGACGTGGAGGCGGTGCTGGCCGGCGCGCGCCGCGCGATCGAGGTGGTGCACGAGCGGCCGCTGGCGCGGTTCGTGGACGCGCCGCACCTGCACGGCTCCGACGACCTGGACGACCGGGCGCTGGAGGAGCACGTGGCGCGCTGGTCCGGGACGCTGTTCCACCCGGTGGGCACGTGCGCGATGGGCACCTCCGAGGCGGCCGTGGTGGACCCGCAGCTGCGGGTGCGGGGCGTGGAGGGGCTGCGGGTGGCCGACGCCTCGGTGGTGCCGCGCACCGTGCGCGGCAACACCAACGCGCCCGTGATCGCCATCGGCGAGCGGGCCGCGGACCTGCTGCGCGCCGGGCCCGCC
>NZ_JAAALM010000466.1 GCF_009906395.1 Kineococcus indalonis | reverse complement strand
CGTGGGGACGGGGGTGCGGGGCGTGGTGCACATGGCGGGCCTCCCGGGCAGCGGTCGCCGTGACCGTGCCGCTGGGACGCCGCGCGGGCCCGGGCGGTTCCGCGGACCCGCCGGCCCGTGCGCGTGCGACGATGGGACCCCACGACCGTGCCGACGAGAGGTGCACCCCGCCCGTGTCCCCGATGGCCGCGAACGCGCCGGCTCCCGCTTCCACGCCGCCGCAGCTGCTGCGCAACTTCTGCATCATCGCCCACATCGACCACGGCAAGTCGACGCTGGCCGACCGCATGCTGCAGCTGACCGGGGTCGTGGACGAGCGGGCCATGCGCGCGCAGTACCTGGACCGCATGGACATCGAGCGCGAGCGCGGCATCACCATCAAGTCGCAGGCCGTGCGCATGCCGTGGGGCCTGGACGGCACCGACTACGCGCTGAACATGATCGACACCCCCGGGCACGTCGACTTCACCTACGAGGTCTCCCGGTCGCTGGCCGCCTGCGAGGGCGCGGTGCTGCTCGTGGACGCCGCGCAGGGCATCGAGGCGCAGACGCTGGCGAACCTCTACCTCGCCATGGAGAACGACCTCACGATCATCCCGGTCCTGAACAAGATCGACCTGCCCGCGGCGCAGCCGGAGAAGTTCGCCGAGGAGCTGGCCAAGCTCATCGGCTGCGAACCCGAGGACTGCCTGCGGGTGTCGGGCAAGACGGGTGCGGGCGTCGACGCGCTGCTGGACGAGATCGTCCGGCAGGTCCCCGCCCCGGTGGGCGACCCCGACGCCCCGGCCCGCGCGATGATCTTCGACTCGGTGTACGACACCTACCGCGGCGTCGTCACGTACGTGCGCGTCGTCGACGGGCAGCTGTCCCCGCGCGAGCGCATCGCGATGATGTCGACCAGGGCCACCCACGAGCTGCTGGAGATCGGCGTCTCCTCGCCGGAGCCGACCCCCTCCAGGGGCCTGGGCGTCGGCGAGGTCGGCTACCTGATCACCGGCGTGAAGGACGTGCGCCAGTCCAAGGTCGGCGACACCGTCACCAACGCGGGCAAGCCCTCGACGCAGGCCCTCGGCGGGTACCGCGACCCCAAGCCCATGGTCTTCTCCGGCCTGTACCCCATCGACGGCTCCGACTACCCGCTGCTGCGCGACGCCCTGGACAAGCTCAAGCTCAACGACGCGGCGCTGTCCTACGAGCCGGAGACCTCGGTCGCGCTCGGCTTCGGCTTCCGCATCGGGTTCCTGGGGTTGCTGCACCTGGAGATCGTGCGCGAGCGCCTGGAGCGCGAGTTCGACCTCGACCTCATCTCCACCGCCCCCAGCGTGCCGTACCAGGTGACGATGGAGGACAAGAAGGTCGTCGAGGTGACCAACCCCTCGGAGTTCCCCGAGGGCAAGGTCGCCGAGGTCCGCGAGCCCGTCGTCAAGGCGACGGTGCTGGCGCCCAGCGAGTTCATCGGCGCGATCATGGAGCTGTGCCAGCAGCGCCGCGGCGACCTGCAGGGCATGGACTACCTGTCCGAGGACCGCGTGGAGATGCGCTACCGGCTGCCGCTGGCCGAGATCGTCTTCGACTTCTTCGACCAGCTGAAGTCGCGCACGCGCGGCTACGCCTCCCTGGACTACGACGTGGACGGCGACCAGGCCGCCGACCTGGTGAAGGTCGACGTCCTGCTGCAGGGCGAGCAGGTCGACGCGTTCAGCGCGATCGTGCACCGCGACAAGGCCTACAGCTACGGCGTGATGATGGCCGGCAAGCTCAAGGACCTCATCCCGCGCCAGCAGTTCGAGGTGCCCATCCAGGCCGCGATCGGCGCGCGCATCATCGCCCGCGAGAACGTCCGCGCCATCCGCAAGGACGTCCTGGCCAAGTGCTACGGCGGTGACATCACCCGCAAGCGCAAGCTGCTGGAGAAGCAGAAGGAGGGCAAGAAGCGCATGAAGATGGTCGGGCGCGTGGAGGTCCCCCAGGAGGCGTTCATCGCCGCGCTGTCCTCCGACGCCGCCGGCGACAAGGCCAAGGACAAGGCGAAGAAGTAGGGCGCCGCGGCAGCGCAGCGGCCCGCGACGTCCCGGCGGGACGTCGCGGGCCGCGCCGCCTCAGAGCGAGGACTTGAACAGCAGGCGGTTCGGCGTGCCGGAGGGGTTGGAGCGCACCACGTTCGCGGTGCCGTTGGCCACGATCCAGGAGTTCACCGTCGCCGAGGGCGCGTCGCCGTTGCGGCCCTTGTGCAGCGCCATGACGCCGGCCACGTGGGGGCTGGCCATGGAGGTCCCGCTGATGGTGTTCGTCGCGCCCCTCAGCCACGTCGAGGTCACGGCCACGCCGGGCGCGTACGTCTCCACGCAGGAGCCGAAGTTCGAGAACGACGCGCGCGTGTCGGCGCGGTCGGAGGCGGCGACCGTGACGACGCCGGAGGCCGAGGCGGGCGAGACCCGGCAGGCGTCCTGCGACTCGTTGCCGGCGGCCACCGCGACGGCCACCCCGGCGGCGGCGAGGTTGCTCACCGCGGTGTTCTGAGCGGCGGAGTAGCCCCCGCCCAGGGAGAGGTTGGCCACGGCCGGGGACACGTGGTTCGCGCGCACCCAGTCCACGGCCGCGATGATCCCCGAGGTGCTGCCGGAACCGTCGCAGCCCAGCACGCGCACGCCGCGCAGCTGCACGTCCTTGGCCACCCCGTGGGTGCGGCCGCCGATCGTGCCGGCCACGTGCGTGCCGTGGCCGTTGCAGTCCCGCCCGTCGCCGCCGAGGGCGTCGTAGACGTTGCGGGCGCGCGTGCCGAAGTCGGGGTGGGTGGTGTCGATGCCGGTGTCGATGACGTAGGCGGTGACCCCGGCCGCGCCGGTGCCGTAGGTGTAGCCGCCCGACAGCGGCAGGGCCCGCTGGTCGATGCGGTCCAGGCCGTGCAGCCCGGCGGTGGTGATGCCCTGCGTCGCCTCGGTGCGGACGCTGCGGTCCTCCTCGATGGCGGCGACCGAGGGGTTGCGCTGCAGCGCCTTCAGCTGCCCGTCGGTGAGCGTGGCGGCGAAGCCGTCCAGGGCGCTGGTGTAGACGTGGCGCGGGGAGACCTGCAGGGCGCGGGCCAGGCCGCGCGCGTCGGCGCCCTCGTGCAGGGTGACGACGTACTGCCCCGGCAGGGCGTCGGCGCCGGCGGCGGCGACGCGGACCTCGGGGGCGGCGGCGGAGGCGGCGCCCGCGCCCGGCAGGGCGACGGCGAGGGCGGCCAGGGGGGCGAGCAGGGC
>NZ_JAAALM010000465.1 GCF_009906395.1 Kineococcus indalonis | reverse complement strand
GGTCCACGCCGTAGCGGCCGGGCGCCGCCGACGCCGCCGTCCGCTACGGCGTGGACCTCGCCGAGCTGTGCGCCGCCGAGGAGGTGCCCGGCGAGGCCGGGCGCGCCACCCGGCTGCCCGTGGCGGCCCCCGACGGCTCGCCCCGCCGCCTGCTCGTGCTGGGCGTCGGCGACTCCTCACCCGCGGCGCTGCGCCGCGCCGCGGCCGCCCTGGCCCGCGCCGCCGGTCCCGCGGGGGACGTGGCCACCACCCTCGCCGACGGCGCGGGCGAGGACGGCGTGCGCGCCGTCGTGGAGGGCTTCCTGCTCGCCTCCCACACCCCGCCGGTCTCCGGGCGGCGCGCCGCCGCCGAGCCCGCCGCGCGCCGCCTGCTGCTGCTCGGCGACGTCAGCGCCGCCGCCGCGGGCGTGCACGCCCCCAGCCACGACGGCAGCCCCACCGGGCCGGGTTCGCCCGTCATCGCCAGCACCGGCAGGTAGGCCACGAACGCGGTGGGCACCAGGTACGTGAACGCGTACCGCAGCCCCGCCGGGTACAGCGAGGAGGGGTTCTGCGCGGCGTTCGCGCCGCCGTAGGTGAACGCGTTGGCGGCCTCGCGGCCCTCCAGGAGCCAGAACTGCAGGCCCGCGGCGGCCACGAACAGCGCGGCGAACAGCGCGGTCCCGCCCGCGGCGGAGGAGGCCAGCAGCGCCGCGGAGGTCGGCGAGGCGCCCACCCCGGCGCGCGGCAGCGCCACCGCGAGCACCACCAGCGCGACCAGCGCGCGCCCCAGCCGGCGCAGCGAGACCTCGGCGGTGGCCAGCTGCGCCAGCAGCGGCAGCGGGCGCAGCAGGAACGCGTCCAGGGTGCCCTCGCGCAGGTGGCGGGGCAGGTCGTCCACGTGCCCGACGAGCAGGTCGGCCAGCGCGAACGCCAGGTTCGCCAGCGCGAACACCAGGCACGCCTGCCACACGTCCAGCCCGCCCAGGGAGTCCACCCGGGAGAAGACGACGTAGACGGTGGCGAACTCGCTGACGCCCACGCCGACGTTGGCCAGCACGTCCGCGGCGAAGGACGTGCGGTACGCCAGCTGCGCGCGCACCCGCGAGGCCAGCAGCGCCCGGTACGCGGTGAACGCCCCCGTCCGCTCCCGCTGCTCCGGGTGTTCCGGGTGCTCAGCCACCCTGCACCACCAGCCGGCGCGCGCCGACGGCCAGGGCGATCCGGCCGGCCAGCAGCAGCGCGGCCAGCCAGGCGAGCTGCACGCCCACCACGCGCAGCGCGGCGGTGCCGGTGACGACGCCGGTGAGCAGGTCCGCCGGCGCCTGCAGCACCGAGGGGAACGGCGTGGCGGCGGCCAGCGCGGCCAGCCACCCGGGGAACCACGCCACCGGCACCGCCAGGCCGGTCAGGACGGTGGCGCTCACGGTGTGGAGCAGCAGCAGCCCGCGCACGTCGGTGAGCCAGAACGCGCTCACCCCCACCAGCCAGCGCATCGCGAAGGAGATCGACACCCCCAGGGCCAGCGCCAGCGCGCCCAGGACGTACCCGCCGGCGCCGGCCGGCAGGGACAGGCCCGTGGTCAGCGCCCCCACCAGCAGCGGCGGCAGGCCGCGCGGCAGGAGCTGGAACGCGGCGCGGCCCAGGTCGTCGGCCCACGCCGCGAGCTGCGGGTCCACGGGGCGGGCCAGGTCCACGGCCACGTCGCCGGTGCGCACCCGGCGGGCGAGGCGGTCGTCGGCGAACACCGACAGCGGGGCCAGCAGCGCCTGGCTGAGCCAGGCGAACGTGGCGGCCTGGGCGGCGTCGTACCCGGCGACGGTCCCGCCCGCGGCGGCGACGGTGCCGGTGAGGACGGCGGCCTTCACGGCGCCGAACACGGTGTTCGCCAGCGCGCCGGCGGCGGTGGCGGCGCGGTAGGCGGAGTGGCGGCGGAACCCGGCGACCACCAGCGCGGGGTGGGCGGCGGCGGGCACGGGCGCCGAGCCTAGCGGCGCGGTGCGCCGCGCGGGCGGAGCGCACCGGACCCGCTCGCCTTGCCGCTGCGGCCGTGACGCCTACCGTGGGAGCGCCGGGTCGAGAGCACGTGCCCGTCAGGAAGCGCCCAGGAGGGTTCCCGTGAGCAGCACCAGCACCTCGACGTCCTCGCGCCCGTCCGTCCACCGCTCGCCCGTCTCGCTGACCTCGCTCGTGGTGGGCATCGCGTTCCTCGCCGTCGGCGTCCTCGGTTTCGTGCCGGGGATCACGACCGACTACGACCAGCTCAGCGGCGCCGGGCACCACTCCGGCGCGCACCTGCTGGGCATCTTCCAGGTGTCCGTGCTGCACAACCTGCTGCACCTGGCCTTCGGCGTGCTGGGCGTGGCGCTGGCCCGCTGGACGGCCACCGCGCGCCTGTTCCTGCTCGTCGGCGGCGTCGCCTACCTGGGCCTGTGGGTGTTCGGCCTGGCCACGGCCGACGACAGCGGCGCGAACTTCGTGCCCGTGAACGCGGCCGACGACTGGCTGCACCTGGGCCTGGGCATCGGGATGGTCCTGCTGGGCCTGGTCATGCCGCGCCGCTCCTCCACGGGCACGGCCACCGCGCACCAGGGCCCGACCGCCGGCGGGCGCATCAAGTGACGCGTCCCGCGCGGGGCTGACCGCCCCCCCGGACGGGTGCCCGGCTCCTCACCGCGCGTGAGGAGCGGCCCGCCCGGGGGGTCCCGCGCGCCCGTCCGGGTGCTGCCCGCTGGGCCGCCCGGGTGAGGCGGTCACCACCTGCCGCCCGCACCGCGGCACCCTCGGGGCTCCGGCGGGCGAGCGAGGGGGAGCGGTGCGGCGCAGCACGGGCGGGACGCGGGGACGGGGCGGCGCGGGCCGCGACGAGGGCCTGACGGCGCTGGAGGTGCTGGTCGGGGTGACCGTCCTGGGCGTGCTGACCGCCGCCGCCGCGCCCCAGTACCAGGAGCTGCGGCGCGGCGCGTGGGCGGCGGCGGCCACCGCGGACGCCCGCCAGGCCGCGCTCCTGGTCGCCGGCAGCGACAGCGGCGTGGCCCCGGCCGCGCCGGTGCTGCTCAGCGACCCGGCCTCCGTGCCCGCCGAGTACGCCGACTTCCGCGCCAGCTCGGGGGTGGGCACCGCGGTCGCCGGCGTCGCGGCCGGCGCGGGCGGGCCCGCGGGTTCCTGCGTCGCCTCCCACCACCCCGCCGCCGGTGCTGCTCAGCGACCCGGCCTCCGTGCCCGCCGAGTACGCCGACTTCCGCGCCAGCTCGGGGGTGGGCACCGCGGTCGCCGGCGTCGCGGCCG
>NZ_JAAALM010000464.1 GCF_009906395.1 Kineococcus indalonis | reverse complement strand
GTCCCCGGTCCCCGCGCCAGCGGACGGCGGGTGCAGGACCTCCACGCCGGCGGCACGGCGCCGACACGTCCGGCCCGCGCTCCTGACGGGCCCGGGCCGCCGGCGCGACTACGCTGCTGCCCGCGACCGCGCCGCGCGACGCACCGCCGGCCGCGCCCAGCCCGTCCCCGACCCGCCCGGAGGTCCGCCGGTGTCCAGCGAGTCCCACGACGCGTTCAACATCGTCGTGCGCGGTTACGACCGCGGTCAGGTCGACGCCCGGTTGCAGCACCTCGAGGAGGCCCTGCTCGAAGCGCGGGCCCGCGTGGAGGAGAGCGACGCCCGCGCCCTGCGCGTGGCCGCCGAGCTCAGCCAGGCCCAGAAGGAGCTGCGCGAGCACGACAAGCCCACCTACTCCGGCCTCGGCGCGCGCATGGAGAAGCTGCTGCGCCTGGCCGAGGACCAGTCCGGCGAGATCCTGCGCTCGGCCCGCCGCGACGCCGACCGGCTGCGCGAGGAGGCCCGGGCGGAGGCCCTGGAGACGCGCACCCGCGCCGACGAGGACGCCCGCCGCCGCACCGACGCCGCCACCCGCGACGCCGAGGAGATCGTCGTGAGCGCCCGCGCGGAGGCCGACGGCCTGCTGGACGGCGCCCGCCGCACCGCCGCCGAGACCACCGCCGCCGCCGAGCGCGAGGCGGCCAACCTGCGCGCCCAGGCCGAGCACGAGACGTCCGAGGCGATCGCCGCCGCCGAGCGCACCGCCGCCGCGCTGCGCGCGCAGGCCGAGCGCGAGACGCTGGAGCTGCGCACGGGCACCGAGGCCGCGGTGCGCGAGCAGGAGCTGGCCCTGGCCGCCGCGCGCGAGCGCGCCGCGGAGGAGGACCGCCAGCGCCTGGAGGTCGCCGCCGCCCGCACCGCCGCCCGCATCGCCGAGGCCGAGCAGCGCGCCGCCGAGGCCGAGGAGCGCGCCCAGCAGGCCGCCGAGGCCGCGGAGTCCATCCGCGCCGAGGCGCTGGCCCAGGCGGCGCTGCGCGCGGAGACGGCCCGCCGGGAGGCCGAGTCCCTGCTCACCGACGCGCGCAGCCGCTCCCAGCAGATGCTCGACACCGCCCGCGAGCAGGCCGAGCGCAGCCGCGCCTCGGCCCAGTCCGAGGTCGACGAGCTCATGCACCAGCGCGACGAGATCACCGAGCACCTGGACGACCTGCGCGGCCTGCTCGGCCTGGCCCCCGTCGTGCCGGGCCGCCCGGCCGGCGAGGGCGACGAGCACGGTGAGCCGGGTGAGCCGGGCGAGCCGGGTCAGGGCGACGGCGCCCGCGTGGTGGACCTCAGCGACGAGCGCAGCGCGGGCGAGCGCGCCACCGCCGTCGGCTGACGCCGCCGCAGCGGCCCGCGGGGCCGGCACCCCCGGGCGGGGTGCCGGCCCCGCGCGCTGCCGGGCGCGCCGTTCCGCGCGCTGCCGCTCCCCCTCAGGACGGCGGCCAGGTCGTGGGCAGCGGCGCCTTCGCCGGGTTGACGCGGGCGACGACCTCGTCGAGCACCCGGCGCACCGCGTTCTCCCCCACCCACAGGTGCTTGGCGCCCTGCACGCCGACGACCTCCGCCTGCGGCAGCGCGGCGAAGCGCTCGCGCGCCTGCTCCGGGCGCACGAAGTCGTCGAGCTCCGGCACCAGCGCCGTGACCGGCGTGCCCAGCTCCCCCCACGCGCGCAGGTCCTCCGGCGTGGACCAGCGCAGCGGCGGCGAGAGCAGCACCAGCCCCTCCACGAGCGGGTCGCGCCCGTGCACCAGCGCCAGGTCGGTGCCGAAGGACCACCCCAGCAGCCACACGTGCGGCAGCCCGCGGAACTCCACCAGCTCCAGCGCGGCCGCCACGTCGAAGCGCTCGGCGCCGCCGGCGTCGAAGACCCCCTCGCTGGTGCCGCGCGGGCTGGAGGTGCCGCGGGTGTTGAAGCGCAGCACGGCCAGGTCGGCCAGGGCGGGCAGGCGGTAGGAGGCCTTGCGCAGCACGTGGCTGTCCATGAACCCGCCGGCGGTGGGCAGCGGGTGCAGCGTCACCAGGGTCGCCGCGGGCTCGCGCTCGGCGGGCAGCGCCAGCTCCCCCACCAGCGTGAGGCCGTCGGCGGTGTGCAGCTCCACGTCCTCGCGGCGGGCGGGCAGCACGAGGTCCGCGCGCACCTCCACGGGACCGCCCGCCGCGCTCACCGCGCCAGCTCCTCGCGCAGCACGCCCAGCAGCGCGGCGACGTCGCCGCCGGTGGTGTCGAAGCTGGCGACGAAGCGCGCCTCCACCAGCCCGGGGGCGTGGTGGGGGTCCCACACGTGGAAGGGCGCGCGGGCGGCGGCGCGCTCGGCGACGTCGGCGGGCAGCGAGGCGAAGACGGCGTTGGCCCGCACCGGGCGCGTGGTGCGCACCCGGGAGCCCAGCTCCTCCACGCCGCGCGCCAGCAGGGCGGCCGCGGCGTTGGCGGCCGCGGCGTTGCGCAGCCACAGGTCGTCCTCGAAGAGGGCCAGCAGCTGCGCGGAGACGAAGCGCGCCTTGGAGACCAGCTGCAGGGACTGCTTGCGCAGCCGCTCCAGGCCGGGGGCCGCCTCCTCCGAGCGCACCACGACCACCTCGGCGAGGCCCCCGCCGTTCTTCGTGCCGCCCAGGGAGACGGCGTCCACGCCCAGGTGCGTGGTCAGCTCCCCCAGGCCCAGGCCGAGCGCGACGGCGGCGTTGGCCAGGCGGGCGCCGTCCACGTGCACGCGCACGCCCAGGCCGTGGGCCACGCCCACCAGCTCGCGCAGGTGCTGGGCGGAGTAGACGGTGCCCAGCTCGGTGCTCTGCGTCAGCGTCAGCGCCCCCACCGGTGCGGCCATGGGGCCCTGCGCGCGGCGCACCGCGCGCTCGAGGTCGGCCGGGTCCACCAGGCCGTCGTCGGTGGGCAGCGCGATCAGCTTGGTGCCGCCGACGTGCTCCAGGGCCCCGCCCTCGTCGTGCAGGACGTGCGCCTCCGTGGAGCACAGCACCGACTCCCAGCGCCGGGTCAGGGCCTGCAGGGCCACGACGTTGGCGCCGGTGCCGGTGAGCAGGACCGCCGAGCGCGAGCCGGGCCCGAAGTGCCCGCGCAGCACCTCCTGCAGGGCCGCGGTGTAGGGGTCGGTGCCGTAGCTGCCGACGTGCCCGCCGTTGGCGGCGACGAGGGCGGCGAGGACCTCGGGGTGCATGCCGGCGGCGTTGTCGCTGGCGAACCCGCGGGCGGCGGCGTCGTGCCGGGGGCGGGCGGCGGCGCCCGCCCCCGGCACGAC
>NZ_JAAALM010000463.1 GCF_009906395.1 Kineococcus indalonis | reverse complement strand
GGCGGGGTCAGGCGGGCAGGGTGTGCGCCTCGCCCAGGGCCGTGGTGGCCCCGCGGGTGCGCAGGTTCATCACGAACGCCAGGACCTTGGCCACCGCCGCGTACAGCTCGGCGGGGATCTCCTGGCCGACCTTGACGCTCTTGTACATGGAGCGGGCCAGCTCGACGTCCTTCACGAGCGGGACGCCGTTCTCCTTGGCCTTCTCGCGGATCTTGGCGGCGATGGCGCCGGCGCCCTTGGCCACGACCTTGGGCGCGCCGCTGCCGGGCTCGTAGCGCAGCGCGATCGCGATGTGGGTCGGGTTGACGACGACGACGTCGGCGTCCGCCACGTCGGCCATCATGCGGTTGCGGGACATGGCCATCTGCTTGGAGCGGATGGCGCCCTTGAGGAGCGGGTCGCCCTCGGCGTTCTTGTGCTCCTGCTTGATGTCCTCCTTGCTCATCCGCAGCTTCTTCATGATCCTGCGCCGGGTCATGGCGTAGTCGGCGGCGGCGATGAGCAGGCCGACGAGCACGGTGACCACCAGCATGGAGCTGATCGCGGAGGCGGTCGTGGACAGCACCGAGGCCAGCGGCAGCACGCCCTGGCCCACCAGGTGGGGGGCCAGGCCCTTGACGACCACCCACAGCGCGCCGCCGATGAGCACGGTCTTCAGCAGCGACTTGGTGCCCTCCCACAGCGCCTGCGGGCCCCAGTGCTGCTTGAAGCCGTTGACGGGGTTGAGGGACTTGAAGTTCGGCTTGAGCTTCTTCGTCGCCGGGCGCAGGGTGCCCTGGACGCCGCCGGCGAGGACGACGGCGAGCACGGTGACCACGAGCATGGGCCCCAGGACGCCGGGCAGGGCGCCGAAGGTGTCCCCCAGCGCGGACAGCGCGCGGGCCGGCTCGGGGTCGGCGGCGACCTCGGTGACGCGGCGCAGGGCCTGCCGGCCGGTCTCGCCGCCCGCCTCGATGGTGCGCGGCACCATCAGGGCGCCGGCGGCGGTGCACAGCCAGGCGCCGATGTCCCGCGACTGCGGGGTGTTGCCCTCCTCGCGCGCCTCCTTGAGGCGCTTGGGAGTCGGCTTCTCGGTCTTCTCCCCGCTCACGCGCCACCGCCCGCGAGGCGCACGACCGTCTCGGCCATGGTGCCGGCGGAGTCGCCGACCACGCGCGGCAGCACGGACAGGGCGAAGCCGCCCAGCGTGAGGGTGATGAGGATCTTCAGGGGGAAGCTCATCGCGAAGACGTTCAGGGCGGGCGCGATGCGCGAGAGGAGGCCCAGGCCGACGTCGGCGATGAACAGCACCGCCACCAGCGGCGCGGCGATCTGCAGCGCGGAGAGCACCAGCTCGGCCAGGCCGGTGGTGAGGACGTCGGCGAGGACGCGCACGGACACCCCGGCGTCCAGCGGCAGCACCTCGTAGGTGCGCAGGAACCCCTTGAGCACCACCAGGTGCCCGCCGGAGAGCACCAGCAGCGCGGTGGCGGTCCAGTTGTAGAGCTTGCCGAAGATCGCCGTCTGGTTCTGGCTCAGCGGGTCGTAGGCGCTGGCGAGCTGGAAGCCGCCGAAGAGGTCGATCAGGTCGCCGGCGGACTGCACGGCCGCGAAGACCAGGGCGCAGAAGAAGCCGAGGGCGGCGCCGACGAGGACCTGCTGCACGACCGCGGTGGCCAGTGCGGCGGGCTCCGCGGCGGGCGCCTGCGCGCGCAGGCGCGGGTCGCCGGCCAGCGGCAGGGCCAGCGCGAGCGCGAGCATCGCCTTCACGCGGCCGTTGACGGCGCGGGAGGCGAACGGCGGTGCCAGCACCAGGAACGCGACGGCGCGCACGGAGACCAGCAGCAGGGTCAGCAGCAGGTCGAGCCCGACGGTGGTGGTGAGCCCCTGCACGCCTCAGCCGCCGCTGGTCAGCAGGTCGGGGATCTGCCCGTACAGGTCGCTCGTGAAGGTGGTCAGCTCGTGCAGCATCCACTTGCCGCACACCACGATCGCGATGCCGACGGCGAGCGCCTTGGGCACGAAGGCGATGGTCTGCTCCTGCAGCTGGGTGACCGACTGGAAGAGCGAGATGCCGAAGCCGACGGCCAGGGCGGTCAGCAGCATGGGGGCGCAGAGCTTGGCGGCGAGGACGAGAGCGGTCATCACCAGGTGGATGACGGTCACGTCGGACATCGCGGGGCCTTCCGGTTCGCAGGGGTGGTGCTCCAGGGGCGCGCGGGGCGCGGCCCCGGACGGGCGGTTCGCCCGTCCGGGTGGGCATCGGCCGATCGGGTGAGGCGCTTGAGCGCCCCGCCGGACGGCTCAGCCGCCGTAGCTGCCGATGAGGGACTCCACGACCAGGCCCCAGCCGTCCACCATGACGAAGAGCAGCAGCTTGAAGGGCAGGGAGACCGTCACGGGCGGCAGCATCATCATGCCGAGGCTCATCAGCGCGCCGGAGACGACGATGTCGATCACCAGGAACGGGATGAAGATGACGAACCCGATGATGAAGGCGGAGCGCAGCTCGGACAGGGCGAAGGCGGGCACGAGGGTGGTCAGCGGCACCTCGGCGCGGTTCCTGGGCAGCTCGCGGTCGGCGGCCTTCGTCATGAGGGCCAGCTCCTCGTCGCGCGTCTGCTTGAGCATGAACTCCTTCAGCGGCTGCGAGCCGTCGGTGAAGGCGACGGTGGTGGTCTTCTCGCCCTTGAGGTAGGGCTGGATCGCCACGTCGTTGATCGCGCTGAAGGTCGGCGCCATGACGAACATCGTCAGGAACAGCGCCAGGCCGGCGAGGACCTGGTTGGGCGGGGTGCCCTGCAGGCCCAGGGCGTTGCGGGTGAAGCCCAGCACCACGAGGATCTTGGTGAAGCAGGTCGTCAGCAGCAGCAGCGCCGGGGCCACGGAGAGCACCGTCAGCGCGATGATGATCGTGATCGACTGGCTGGGCTTGCCGTCCACGCCGTTGACGCCGTTCACGCCGACGGTGACCGAGCCGGGGGCGTCGGGCGCCGCGGGGGCGACGGGGGCCACGGGGGCGGTCGCGGCGGGCAGGGCGGCGGGCAGGGCGGCGGGCAGGGCGGCGCTGACCGCGGCGGGCGCGGTGGCCGGGGCGGCGGCGGAGGCGGTGCTCGCGCCGGCCAGCAGGCCGCCGGTCAGCAGTCCGCCGGCGAGCAGCGCGGTGGCGGCGGTCCTGCGGACGGTTCGGGTGCTCACCGGCGGGTCGTCCTCTCTCGCAGCACGTCGACTGCCTTGGTCCAGGTGGCCGGGGACAGGGCCGAGCCGTTGAGCGCGGCGGGCCGCGCTCAACGGC
>NZ_JAAALM010000462.1 GCF_009906395.1 Kineococcus indalonis | reverse complement strand
CGCCCGGACCGCCCCGCCCACCGGGCGGGTCCGATGCGCTCGGGCCGGTCGCTGCGCGCCGGTCGGTCGGCTCGCTCGAGACGCTCACCGGCTGCTCCGGGAGCGGCCGTCCCACGAACGCACCCCTCGAGAGCAGGTGCGCCCAGAACGGGTGCGCCGGGAACGGGTGCGCCGGGAACGGGTGCGCCGGGAACGGGTGCGGGGAGGAACGGGGCGTGCGCTCATCCGCATGCCGCCCACGGGCACCGACGAGGGGGTTCGGGCGGCGGCGTGGGTGCGCCGGGCGCACCCGGGCACCGGTGTGGTGGTCCTCAGCCAGTACGACGACCCGGAGTTCGCGCTGGCCCTGCTGGAGGACGGCTCGCGCGGGCGGGCCTACCTGCTCAAGGAGCGGATGTCGGACGCCACCACGCTGGTCGACGCGATCGCGGCGACCGCCGCGGGCGGTTCCGTCGTGGACCCCAAGGTGGTCGACGCCCTGGTGCGCGGTCGCACCGCGCGCTCGCCGCTGGCGGCGCTGACACCGCGAGAACAGGAGGTGCTGGCGCAGATGGCCACCGGCGAGGACAACTCCGCCATCGCTGCGAGCCTGGTGCTGACGGTGCGCGCGGTGGAGAAGCACATCAACTCCATCTTCGCCAAGCCAGGTCTGGCCGAGGAGGTCGAGGTGCACCGCCGGGTCAAGGCGGTGCTGCTGCACCTGGCCGAGGCCTGAGCCCCGCGACCGGTGCGGCCTCAGTCCTCCTGCCGCCGTCGCAGCGCGACGCCGGTGGTGCCGACCACGGCGTCGCGCAGCTGCGCGTACAGCGCCACCGCGGCGAGCACGGCGGCGGCGCCCTCCCGCGGGCCGGGGCCGCGCACCGTCGCGTGCAGCGCGCTGAGGGCTGCCGGGTCCACCGCGGCCAGCTGCTCCAGCCGGCGCACGCCCCGCACGGGGCGGGCGTGGCGCAGCGCGAGCAGCGGGCCCAGCACGTCCTCGCGCAGGAAGGCCAGGAAACCGGCCACCTCCAGCAGTTCACCGCGCCCCAGCTTGGTGGCGGCGCAGTGCACCCGCACCCAGGAGCGGTCCTCGATCCACTGCAGGTCCACGGCCGGCTCGCCGGTGGGCGAGGACGCCGACGCCGCCAGCCGGCCCGCGGGGTCGAGCAGCACCACCGGCTCGTCGCGCCGGCCCTCCCACTCGGGCAGGCTGAGGGACTTCACGTCCACGTGCAGCAGCGGTGGACCCACCAGCGCGATGATCAGGCGCGGTTCGCCGACGTGCTCACCGGTGAAGGCCGCCAGCACCGGCAACCACGACGCGACGAGCTCGGACCGCTCGGCGGCCAGCTGCTCGTGGTGCTCGGCGGCGACCACGACGACGACGTCGAGGTCGGAGAAGCGGTCGGCCGTGCCGTCGGCGGCCGAACCGCTCAGGGCGGCGCCCAGCAGGCGGTCGTCACCGGCCACGGCGGCCAGGACGGTGTCCAGCGCACGCCGGTGCTCCTCGGGCAGGTGCTCGCGCACCTGCTGCAGCGCGGGCGGCGCGAGGGGCGGCGCGGTCCGCGCAGCGGTCCCGTGCTCGTTCACAGCACCTCCAGGGTCGTGGACCCGCCGGCGCCGTCCGCCCGCGGGTGCTGCCTGCACCCGCTCACCCTCGCGGCGGGTGCAGGTGCGTGCTCGCTGACCGGTTCCCCGGGGCCGGTTCCCGTGGGCCCCGCCGGTGACGACGAGCCTGCTGCGGCGCGGCGGCGGGGCCGAGGGTGCCCGCCAGGACTGCTCGCAGGCCGACGCCGCGTGCACCGCCCGCGAGGCGGCCGGGGCGTTGAGCACGCACCACTGGGTGCACCAGTACGTCTCCTCGACGGTGTTCCTGGTGCTGGCCGCCGCCCTGCTGGTCCTGTCGCGAGCCCTGCGCGCGAACGCCGGCTGGGCGCACCTGGCGCCGGCGACCCGGGTGGCCGGCCTCAGCGCCCTCGTCGTGATCGCCGCGCTGGTGACCGTGGGGCTCGGCGGCTGGAGCGGTCTGGTGCAGCGCGCCTTCGTGGCGCTGCTCTTCGGCTGGCCGGTGCTGCTCTCGGCGCTGCCCGCCCGCCGCTGACCCCGCGGTGGTCCGTGCGAGCCGTCGCCCGTCCCGTCGGCGCGCACACCGCCCCGGGCGGTGGCTGCCGGTGCCCGGGGCGGGCGAGCGCCCGGGAACGCGGCTGCCCGGGACGTTCACCGTCCTGCTGGAACCCCTGCCACGTCCACAGCAGGTGCCTGGACCTCCGCCGTGGGTCTGCGTAGCGTGCAGCGCGCCCGGCACCGCAGGGCCAGGAGATCGGCTGCTTCGAAGGAGAACAGCGTGAGACTTCGCCTCGTCCCCACCACGCTCGTCGCGGCCGCGAGCTGCCTGGTGCTCAGCGCCCCGGCCGCCCCGGCTGCTCCCCGCCTCGCGGCGGGCAGCACCACCCCCGCCTCGCCCACCGCCTCCGGCGCCGACGGCCGCGCCGGTGCGGACAGCACCAGCGCCGGGCGCGCGGGGGACTGGGTCCCCGCCTGGACCACCTCCCCGCAGGGCGTCTACCCCTACGGCTACACCGTCGGCCAGCCCGGGACCCCCGGTGAGGTGCTGCCGGGGTTCGAGCAGCCACTGCTGAGCCGGGCCCTGCCCGAGCGCCAGGCCCAGGACCAGACCCTGCGCATGATCGTGCACCCCGGCATCGGCGGTGACACCTGGCGCGTGAAGCTGTCCAACCGCTTCGGCACCCGGCCCGTCACCTTCGCCCGCGCCAGCGCCGCCCTGCAGGAGAGCGGGGCCCGCCTGGTGCCGGGCACCAGCCAAGACCTCACCTTCGCCGGCCAGGCGTCGGTGACCGTGCAACCCGGTGAGGAGGTGCGCAGCGACCCCCTGCGCGCGCACCTGAGCGATGCCGACGCCCAGCGCTCCAACGTGGCCATCAGCTTGCACGTGGCCGGTGCCAGCGGCCCGATGACCTGGCACGCGGCCTCCTTCACCACCTCCTACCTCACCGGCCCCGGCGCCGGCGACCACACCGGGGCGGTCGGTGACGACGCCTTCGCGCACCCCACCACCTCCTGGTTCTTCGTCAGCGGCCTGGAGGTGCAGCGCCGCGACGCCGCCACCGTCGTCGCGCTGGGCGACTCCATCACCGACGGCTTCTTCTCCACCATCAACGGCGACGACCGCTGGCCGGACCTGCTGCAGCGCCGCCTGCTGGACACCCGCACCACCAGCGGTGGCGGCTGGGGCGGCGGTCGGGGTTCCTGGGGCGGCGGCTGGGGCGCCGGCGGCTGG
>NZ_JAAALM010000461.1 GCF_009906395.1 Kineococcus indalonis | reverse complement strand
CGCCCACCCCGCCGGCGCGGCCGGCCCCCGCCGGGTCGGCGCGCGGGACCCCGCGGACCGGCCCGTGATGCAGCCGGAGGAGGCCTTCACGGAGCTGGGCCGCCTGGTGGTCGGGCAGACGCCGCTGCACGAGGTGCTGACCCGCGTGGCGGAACTGGCCCGCGCGTGCGTGCCGGGCGCGGAGGAGGTCTCCGTGACCCTGCTGGAGGGCGAGAAGGCGCGCAGCGCCGCCTTCACCGGCCGCCTGGCGGCCACGCTGGACGAGCGGCAGTACGAGAGCGGTTTCGGCCCGTGCCTGGACGCCGCGCACAGCGGCGGCGTCGTGCGCGTGGACGACACCTCCCGGGACACCACCTACCCCGCCTTCGCCGCCGTCGCGGCCCGCCAGGGGGTGCGCAGCACCGTCTCGGTGGGCATGCCCGTGCCCCAGCGCGTCCTGGGCGGCCTGAACGCGTACCGCTTCGAGGAGGAGCCGCTGGACGCCGAGTCGGTGCAGCTTCTGCAGGTGTTCGCCGGCTACGCCGCCATCGCGCTGGCCAACCACTCGCTGTACGCCTCCGCCGTCGCCCTCAGCGAGCACCTGCACACCGCGATGCAGTCGCGCGCGGTGATCGAGCAGGCCAAGGGCATCGTCATGGCGCAGCTGCGCTGCGACGCCGAGGAGGCCTTCCAGCACCTGGTCACGCAGTCGCAGCACACCAACCGCAAGCTGCGCCAGATCGCCGAGCAGGTCGTCGCCGCGGCCAGCGCCCGCTGAGCCGCGCGGGCCGCGGGGCGGGCCGGGAGGGCTCTGGTGAGTAGGATGCCCCGGCGGGTTCGACGCCCCTGCGGCGCACACCAGCACCGCCACCCCCGTGCCGTCGAAGGGCTGAGACCGTGAAGATCCTCTCCATCCAGTCGGCGGTGGCGCACGGCCACGTCGGGAACTCCGCGGCCGTGTTCCCGCTGCAGCGGATCGGCGTGGAGGTCGTCCCCGTGCACACGGTGAACTTCTCCAACCACACCGGGTACGGCGCGTGGCGGGGGCCCGTCATGGCAGCGGAGGACGTCGCGGACGTCCTCACCGGCGTCGAGGAGCGCGGGGTGTTCCCCGAGATCGACGTCGTGCTCTCCGGCTACCAGGGCGGCACCGGGATCGCCGACGTGATCGTCGACGCCGTGCGCCGGGTGAAGGCCGCGAACCCCTCGGCCGTCTACACGTGCGACCCGGTGATGGGCAACGCCCGGTCGGGCTGCTTCGTGGCCCCGGAGATCCCGGACCTGCTGCGCGAGCGGGTCGTCCCGGCCGCCGACGTCATCACGCCGAACCAGTTCGAGCTGGGCTACCTGACCGGCACGGAGCCGACGACGCTGGAGTCCACCCTCGCCTCCGCCGACCTGGCCCGTGCGACGGGCCCCTCCACCGTGCTCGTCACGAGCGTGGAGCGGCCCGGGCGCGAACCCGGCACGATCGAGATGCTCGTCGTCGACGACGCCGGCGCGTGGATCGTCCGCACCCCGCTGCTGCCGTTCAAGGCGAACGGTTCCGGCGACGTCACCGCGGCGCTCTTCGCGGCGCACCTGCGGGGCACCGGCGACGCGCGCGCCGCGCTGGAGCGCACCGCCTCCAGCGTCTTCGACCTCATCGAGACGACCCACCGCTCGGGCCAGCGGGAACTGCAGATCGTGCAGGCGCAGGACTTCTTCGCCGCCCCGCGCATGCAGTTCACCGCCGAGCGGGTGCGCTGAGGCCCCGCCGGGGCACGGCTCGCGCGGGCCGTCCCGCCCCCCCCCCGGGGCCCGGCACGGTGCTGACACGGCCGTGGCACGACACCGACACGGGTCGGCACGGCACCGGCAGGACCGGCACACCGCTCGACGTGCACTCGCGCGGGTCGTGCACTGGAATGAGGCAGGTGCAGCTAGGGGCCACCGCCGCCGAGTCCGTGACCATCCAGGGCAACGACGTCATCCTGCGCGCCGAGGGGCGCACCGAGGTCTACGACCTCTCCTACGTGCGGATGCTCGTGCCGTACCTCACCGGGGAGCGCGACGTGCCGCCGATGCGGCTGGCGCACTTCCGCCCGGGCATCAAACCCTGGATCTGCCTGAGCGTCATCGACGACGACGGGTGCGAGCCCGACCTGTCCGGCGTGGTGATCTACTCCGGCATGGGCACCCACCGGGAGATGGGGCTGCACCTGAACAGGTCCGAGGCCTGGCGCCTGGCCGAGATGCTGCAGCACACCCGCTCCGGGCGGGACGAGCTCCTGCACGGCGAGGGCGTGCACGGCGACGGCGTGCCGGGCGAGCACGAGCAGGACGAGCAGGACCGGGCGGCCTGAGCGGGCCGGCCCCGGGCACCGGTGGAGGGCCCGGCCCAGGTGCCGGTGGAGGGCCCGGCCCGGCTCAGGTGCCGGTGCCGCCCGCCCGGGTGCGACGGGCCAGGGCACGGGTCGCGCCCCGGCGCGGCGCCGCCCTGCGCACCGGGGGGTCGGCGGGCGCACCGGCGGACGCGTCCGAGGGCGCACCGGCGGGTGCGTCGACGCGCGGGGTCGGCACCTCGGGGCCGCGGACGGCACCGGGGCCGGCGGTGGTGGCGACCAGGCGGGTCAGGGCGCCCGTGACGACCTCGAGGTCGCTGAACCGCCGCATGCCCTCGGGCAGGGAGGCCAGCAGGAGCGGTCCGTACGCCTTGGTGCGCAGGCGCGGGTCGAGGACCGCGACGACGCCGCGGTCGGTGCTGGTGCGCACCAGCCGCCCGGCCCCCTGGGCGAGCGCCACGGCGGCGGCGGCGACGTGGACCTCGGTGAAGCCGTCGCGGCCGGCGGCGTCGGCGGCCTCGCGGCGCGCCGACAGCAGCGGGTCGTCCAGGGGCGCGAAGGGCACCTTGTCCATGACGACGCAGGACAGGCTCGGGCCGGGGACGTTGACGCCCTGCCACATGCCCATCGTGGCGCACAGGGTGGACTCCTCCACCGCGGCGAACTCCTGCACCAGCCGCGCGGTGGGCGCCTCCCCCTGCACCAGGACGGGGGTGGTCACGGCGGCGCGCAGGTGCGCCGCGGCGTCGCGGGCGGCCCTGGTGGTGGTGAACAGCGCCAGGGTGCGCCCCCCGGCGGCGCGCACCAGGGCGGTGAGCTCGCGCAGCACCGCGGCCGTGTGGGCGGTGCGCTCGGGGCCCGCGGGGGCGGGGAAGCCGGCGGGCGGCACGTACAGGATCGCCTGGCGCTCGTGGTCGAACGGGGTGCCCACGTCGAGCACGTCGACGCCGCGCGGCTCGGCGGGCCCGGCGCCGGGCC
>NZ_JAAALM010000460.1 GCF_009906395.1 Kineococcus indalonis | reverse complement strand
GTGCGGCGGGCGGTGCGGCAGGCGGCGCGGCGGCTGCCGGCGGGGTGTGCACCCGCCCGAACCCCAGGTCGACGCGGTCGCCGGCGGCGCGGGCGATCGTGGCCCACTGCTCGGCCGCCACCGCCGGGGTGGTCACCGCCAGCAGGCTGGCCGCCGACCCCACCCGCAGCCGCCGCGTGCCGGCCGCGACGAGCGCGGCCAGCACCGCCGGGGTCGCCGAGGACACCCCGGGCGAGAGGTGGTGCTCGGCCAGCCAGATCCCCCGGTAGCCCCACCGCTCCGCGGCGAGCGCCAGCTCCAGGGTGCGGGCGACGCCGGAGCCCGCGGCGTCCCCGGACGACTCCGGGGACAGGTCCAGGACGGACAGCTCCGCGGCGCGTCCGGCCCGTGCGGCCGCGCTCACGCCACCGGCTCCGGGGTGCGGGCCGCGGACAGGCCGAGGTTCTCGCGCAGCGTGCTGCCGGTGTAGCGCGTGCGCAGCGAACCGCGCTCCTGCAGCAGGGGCACGACGGTGTCGACGAACTCGTCCAGGCCCGTGGGCACGACCGGCGGGTGCAGGATGAAGCCGTCGGAGCCGTCGGCCTGCACGAACGCGTCGATCGCGTCGGCGACGTGCGTGGCGGTGCCCACGAAGGTGGCGCGGGCGGTCACCTCGATGACCGTCTCGCGCAGGCTCAGCCCCCCGCCGCGCTCGGCGACCTCGCGCCAGCGCTGCACGAGGGTCACCAGGTCCGCCTCGTGCAGCGCGCGGCCGCGCCAGCGCGGCGGCGCCTGCGCGTCCGGCCCGACCTCGGGCAGCGGGCCCTCGGGATCGTACCCCGACAGGTCGCGGTTCCAGACCTGCTCGGCCAGGGCGATCGCGGTGTCCGGGTCGACCTGCTGGTGGGTGAGGTGGCGCGCCCTCTCCTGGGCGTCGGCGGCGCTGTCGCCGAGGACCACGCCTGCGGAGGGCAGGATCTTCACGTCCTCCGGGCGGCGGCCGTGCCGCGCGGCGCGCGCCTTGACGTCGGCGTAGAAGGGCGCGGCGTCGGCGAGCCGGCGGAAGGGCGAGAAGATCGCGTCGGCGTTCGCGGCGGCGAACTCCCGGCCGCGGTCGGACACGCCCGCCTGGAGCACGACGGGGTGGCCCTGCGGGCTGCGCGGCACGTTGAAGCGCCCGCGCACGTCGAACTGGTGCGCGCCCACCTCGAAGCGGCCGGCGTCGGGGCGGGCCAGGAACCGCCCGCTCGCCGCGTCGGCCGGCACGTCGTCCTCGCCCCAGGAGTCCCACAGCGCCCGCACCGCGAGCAGCACCTCCTCGGCGCGCTCGTAGCGCTGCGAGCGCTCCAGGTACCCGCCGCGGCGGAAGTTCTCGCCGGTGAACGCGTCGAACGACGTCACCACGTTCCACGCCGCCCGCCCGCCGGAGAGGTGGTCCAGCGTCGCGAACTGGCGGGCCAGCTCGTACGGCTCGTTGAACGTCGTGTTGATCGTGCCGGCCAGGCCCAGGTGGTCGGTGACCCCGGCCAGGGCGGCCAGGACCGTGAACGTGTCGGGGCGGCCGACGACGTCGCGCTCGTACACCTGCCCGGCGTGCTCGCGCAGGCGCAGCCCCTCGGCGAGGAAGAACAGGTCGAAGAACCCGCGCTCGGCCGTGCGGGCCAGGTGCACGAAGGACTCCACGGCGATCTGGCTGCCGGCGGCCGGGTCCTGCCACAGCGTGTGGTGGTTCACCCCCGGCAGGTGCGCGCCCAGGACGACCTGCTTGCGGGGCCTGCCCGACGGGGTGGTGCTCGTGCTGCTCACGGCTGGCCTCCTGCGGCGCCGACGGTCTCGGTGGTGCGGGCGTAGCGGTTCGCGGGCCGTCGCAGGCCCAGGTGCTCGCGCAGGGTCCGCCCGGTGTACGAGCGGCGGAACACCCCCGCGGACTGCAGCAGCGGCACGACCTCGCGGGTCAGGGCCGGCAGGTCGGCGGCCAGGACGGCGGGGCGGAAGCGGAAGCCGCGCACGCCGGCGTCCCGCCAGGCCAGCAGGCGGTCGACCAGCCCGCCGGGGGAGTCGGCGACCACCAGGGCGTCGGAGGTGAACGCCTCCCCGTCCAGCGCGTCGAGGCGGTCCAGGCGGTCGCGCGCGGCCGCCGCGCTGGGCCCCAGCGCCACGACGAGGTCGGCGTGCACCTGCAGCGGCACCCCGGTGCGCCCCACCGCCGCCTCCGCGGCGCGCACCTGCGCGACGACCGCGCGGGCGTCCTCGGCGTCGCGGGGGGTGACGAGCACGACGTCGGCGGTGGCCGCCGCGAACTCGTACGCCGCCCGCGCGTGCGCCAGCGCCACGACCACCGGCTGCCCCTGCGGGGGCCGCGGGGTGATCGAGGGACCGGCGACGGAGAACCACGGCGTGCGCACGTCGACGCGGTGCAGCTTCGCCCTGTCCACGAAGCGCCCGCTCGCCGCGTCGCGGAGCACCGCGTCGTCCTCCCAGGAGTCCCACAGGCGCCGCACGGCGTCCACGGCCGCCCGGCCCTCGGCGAACAGGTCCGCCACGACCGCGGCGACCGCGGGGTCCTGCAGGCCCTGCGGCGTGAGCTCCGGCAGCGCGCGCCGCCCGAACAGCTCGGCCTCGTGGGCGCGGAACGAGACCTGCGCCCGCCAGCCGGCGCGGCCGGAGCTGACGTGGTCCAGCGTGGCGAGCGCCTTGGAGACGTGGAACGGCTCGGTGTGCGTGGTGCTCACGCTGGGCACGAGCCCGATCGAGCGGGTGACCAGCGCCAGGCGGGCCGCCACGAGCAGGGCGTCCAGCCGACCCGCCACGCGGTCGGTGCGCTCGTCCGGTGGTCCGAAGCCGCTGCCGCGCAGGCCGAAGGAGTCCTCGAACGTCACGAGGTCGAACAACCCGCGCTCGGCCTCGGCGACCGCGTCCCTCCAGAACGCCGCGGTGCTCAGCTCGTCGGCGCGCGCGCCGGGCTCGCGCCACGAGGCGGGGTGCCAGCCGGTGCCCTCCAGCGCCGCCGAGAGGTGCAGGTGGGGGTCCGGGGTTGTCGTCGACACGGGGTGCAACCTCCTGCTGCCGGGATGACGCGCCGCCGCCGCTGCCGTGCTGCGGCGGCCGGTGTCCGGCGGGTCATCGCGCTTGCCGGACGTGGTCCGTCCGGCCGGGTCGTCACCTGGAGCACCCCGCCGCGCAGGAGGGTTGCCGACCAGCTAGCCAGGGCTTGTCGCTGGTTCTCGTGACTTCTCGGGGAGTTCACCGGAGCCGCGCGACCCGGTCGACACCCGCGCCGAACCCCCCGCCGAACCCCCCGCCGAACC
>NZ_JAAALM010000045.1 GCF_009906395.1 Kineococcus indalonis | reverse complement strand
ACGTGCGGGTAGGCGGTGTCCTCGTCGCCGTTGACGCCGACGTCGATGACCTCCTTCACGCGCGGGTCCTTCAGCAGGTCGGCCTTGATGGCCTCCTTGTAGCTCACGCCCGCCTCGTCGGCGGCGACGACGACGCGCCACTGGGGGGTCTGGGTGCTCTCGCTCACGGTGCTCTCCTCCGGTCCTCGGGTTCGGCGTCCACGGTGTGCAACACCGCTCGCGCCGTGGTGTTCCTGACGATCAAGCCGGCGGCCGGGTCGGGTGGTCAGCCCTCGACGGGGACGGTGCGCCCGTGGGCCCGGTGCAGCTGCGGGACCTTCAGGAAGGACACGAGCACGAACGCGACGGCGTACAGCGCCACGAACGCCCACACCACCGCGACGTCGCCGCCCCCGGCGCCGTAGACCAGTGCCACGACGCCGGAGCCGAGGAACGAAGCCCCGCCGGCGGCGGTGGTGTACATGGCCATCGCGGCGCCCTTGTGGTCCGGGGCGAGCGCGGGCATGATCGCGCCCATCGGCACGAACCCGGCCAGCAGCATCCCGAACACGCAGCCGGCGACGACGGACAGCACGTAGCCCCAGTCGCTGCCGGCGGGCACGAGCTGCGGCACGTACCACCACAGCAGCAGTCCGCAGGCGGAGCCGACGATGCCGAACCACTTGACGGTGCGCTGCCAGCCGATGCGGTCGCCCAGAGCGCCGAACGCGGCGTTGACGAAGATGTTCGTCGCGTACACGCAGACGGTCATGAACAGCCAGCGGGACTGGCCCCAGCCGCGCTGGTCCGCGATGACGACCGGCAGCACGATGAACATCCCGAACTCGGGCGCGGTGTTGATCAGGCGCACCAGGAAACCCATGGCGATCCTCGGCCGGGTGAACGTCAGGCGCAGCCCGGAGGTGAGCACCTGCCCGGTGCTCTCACCGGCCGGGGCGATGCGCCGGCCGCCGCGCGGGTCCCGCACCCCGAACCAGGCGATGAGGAAACCGGCGACGACGAGGGCGGTCGAGGCGACCATCGCACCCGTCTCCCCGCGCGTGCCGCCGCCGAGGACCGGGATGGCACCGACGGCGAACAGCGAGCCCAAGGTGGGCAGGCCGCCGGTGAAGGCGACGTAGAACCAGCCGACGGCGGCACCGTTGCGCTCCACGGAGGTGGCGAGGTTGACCCACACCAGGAACGCGAACGCGAACAGCGGGAAACCGAAACCGCGCAGCGTGTACGCCACGGCGGTCAGCGCGAAGCTGTCCAGCTGCAGGCCGATGAGGAACAGGGCCTCGAACACGACCCAGACCGCGAACCCGAGCGCCATGACGCGGCGCGGACCGACCAGGTCGGACAGCGCCCCGGAGACGTAGCTGGCCACGAGCACCGAGAGGCTGTAGGCCGTGATGATGCCGGCGACGGTGGCCTCGGGCGAGCCGAGCACCTCCACCAGGTGGGGGGTGAGGAAGTTGGACTCCACGCCGTTGCCGGTCATGAAGACCAGCACGGCGAGGAACCCCCACTTCAGGATCGGCGGCACGCCGAGCCGCTCCAGACGACCCTCCGCGACGGGGGCGCCGGTGGCGACGCCGCCGGCGGGCCCGGGCGGGGGCGGGGGAGCGCTCACGACCCCGCCCCCGCCCGGGACGGCCCTCCTCGGCGCGCGGTCACGGGACGAGGGAGACCTTGACCGAGTTCGCCGAGTCGGCGACCAGGTCCAGCCCCTTCTGGAAGTCCTCCAGCGGCAGCTGGTGCGAGCAGATGTCGTCCATCGGCAGCCGACCGGACTCGATGAGGCGCAGCGCCGCGGGCCAGGTGTTCTGCCCCAGGTGCGCGCCCAGGACGTTGAGCTCCTTGTCGTCGCTGATGATGGACCAGTCCACGCTGACCGGGTCCTTGAACACGCTGTACTCCACGAACGTGCCGAGCTTGCGCAGCAGGTTCAGCCCCTGCGGGACGGCCGAGGGGTGCCCGGTGCCCTCGATGTAGACGTCGGCGCCGTAGCCGCCGGTGAGGTCCTTGACGGCCTGCACGACGTCGACCTCGGTGATGTTCAGGGTGACGTCCGCGCCGCACCTGCGGGCCAGCTCCAGCTTCTGCGGCAGCGCGTCGAGCGCGACGATGCGCCCGGGGAACCTCGCGGCGGCGCCGGCGACCATGCCCAGGCCGATGGGGCCGCATCCGGCGATCACGACGGTGTCGTCGAAGCGGATGCCGGCGCGCTCCACGGCGTGCAGGGCGCAGGAGAGGGGTTCGGCGTAGGCGACCTGCCACGGCGGCAGGTCCGCCGGGGCCTTGTGCACCAGGGCCTCGACGGGCAGCACGAGGTACTCCGCCATCGCTCCGGGGGTGCGGCGCTTGAAGCCGAACATGTCGTGCGGCTGGCACATGTGGTAGTCGCCGCGGTTGCAGTAGCGGCACTTCCAGCACGGCACGATCTGCTCGGCGACCACGCGGTCGCCCTCGGCCACGCCCCAGCGCTCGGTGCCCTCCTCGTCGATCTGGACGATCCGGCCGGTGAACTCGTGGCCGGGGATCACCATCGTCTCGGTCCAGGCGGGGCGGTTCTCGTCGCCCCAGAACTTCGCCGCGCCGTGGTAGCACTTCAGGTCGGAGGCGCAGATGCCCACGGCCTCGACCTTCAGCAGCGCCTCGCCGGGCCCGGCGACGGGCACCGGGACCTCCTCGAGGCGGTAGTCCTCGGGCCCGTGCACGACCACGGCCCTCATCGTGCTCGCCATGACTGCTCCTTCGCAGTGCTCCCCCGCCGGGTCTCCGGTGGGACCGTCGAGTGCGCTCGCCGCGGAGGGTGGGGCGTGCTGCCCGTCCCTCGGCCTTCCCGACGGTAGGGGGGTGCGGCACACTTGTCCAGCACACGTGTGCACCGGTTCCGCCCCGCAGGAAGGAGGCCCGGTGTGGCCCGCAGCTCGTCCAGCGCCCCCGCGGCCGGCTCCGACGGCCGCTTCCCGCTGCCGCTCGTGCACACCGCCGCCACCCTGTACTACCTGCAGGACGCCACCCAGGCGCAGATCGCCGAGCGCCTGGGCACCTCGCGCGCCACGGTGAGCCGGCTGCTGCGCGAGGCGCGCGAGCGGGGCCTGGTGCGCATCGAGGTGCTCCCGCTGCCCGCCGACGACCCCGGCGACCTCGCCAGCCGCCTGGCCGCGGGCCTGGGCCTGCAGCGGGTCCTGCTGGCCACCGCGACCTCGCCCGGGCACGTCGCCGAGGCGGTCTCGCCGGTGCTGGCCACGGCCCTGGCCGAGGCCGGGCTGCACCGCGGCGACGTGCTGCTGGTCTCCTCCGGGCGCACCGTGTACGAGCTCTCCCGGCGCGAGCTGCCCCCGCTGCCCGGCGTGGTGGTCGTCCCCATGGTCGGCGGGCAGGACGAGCCCGAACCCTGGTACCAGACGAACGAGATCGCCCGCCGGGTCGCGGCCGGCGTCGGCGGCACGCCCCGCTTCCTGCACGCCCCCGCCTTCCCCGAGCGCGGCCTGCGCGACAGCCTGGTGGCCGACCCCTCCTTCCAGCGCTTCGTGCACCTGTGGGAGCGGGCGCGCTGCGCCGTGATGGGCATCGGCGCGCCACCGCTGCAGCGCGACTCCATCCCCGGTTTCGTGCCCACCGGCGAGGCGCCGCTGCGCGGTGCCGCGGGCGACGTGGTCAGCCGCTTCTACGACGCCTCCGGGCGCGAGGTCGCCTACGAGGGCGCCGACCGCCTCGTCGCGGTGCCGCTGGACGTGCTGCGCGCGGTGCCCACGCGCATCGCGGTCGCCCACGGCGCGGTGAAGGTGCCCAGCATCGTCGCGGGCGCGCGGGGCGGCTGCTTCAACCAGCTCGTCGTCGACACGACGACGGCGGCGCAGGTGCTCGCCGCCCTGGAGCAGGGGCGGTGAGCACCACCTCGCTCGCGGGCCGGCGCGCCCCGCCGGCCGGCCCGTCCGGGGCGCGCGCGCACCGCCTCAGCCCCGGCTGCGCCGCTCCACCGCCGAGAGCAGGTGCTGCAGGTCCGCGGTCGCCTCGTGCAGGCGCCGGTAGGCCGGGTACAGCTCGGCGTACACCGCGCCGGCGCGCTCGTCGGGCTCGGTGAGGGTGCCCACGGAGTTCCAGGTGGCGTCCACGTCGAGCGCGCCGAGCGCGACGGCGGCCAGCTTGGCGTCGCCGTAGGAGGCGCCGATGCGCTCGGCGGGCAGCTCCTGGGCGCGTCCGGTGGCGTCGCTGACGATCTGCGGCCACAGCCGCGAGGCGGTGCCGCCACCGACGCCGACGACGCGGCGCACCGGCACGTCGGCGGACTCGATCGCCTCCAGGTCGTGCCGGACGCTGAACGCGGTGGCCTCCAGCAGCGCGCGGTGCACCTCCCCGCGGGTGCTGCGCAGCGTCAGCCCCAGCAGGGCGCCGCGGGCGTCGGCGTCGGCGAACGGGGTGCGCTCGCCCGCGAAGTACGGCAGGGCCAGCAGCCCGTTGGCCCCCGGCGGTGCCGCGGCCGCCTCGGCGACGAGGTCGGCCACGTCCGGGCGCCCGGCGGCCTCGCGCCACCACTCGGCGGCGGCGCCGGTGGCGGCGGTGCCGGCGGCCAGGGTGGACTGCCCCGGGCGCACCCCGGCGGTGCCCCACAGCGCCGGGTGCGAGCGCGGGCCGTCGGTGACGGCGACGAAGAACGTCGTCGTGCCGTACATGACCATCAGGTCCCCGGGCGCGCCGACGTCGACGCTCTCGGCCTCGGCCCACGCGTCGATCGTCCCGGCGGCCACGGGCGTGCCGGCGGGGATGCCGGTGCTCTCGGCGGCGCGCGCGGTGACGGTGCCCACGCGCTCGGAGGGCCACACCAGGCGCGGGGCCGGCAGGCCGGGCGCGACCTCCTCCCAGCGCTCGGGGATCCAGGAGGCCGTGCGCCGGTCGTACAGCGGGGTGGTCTGGCTGGCGGAGTGGTGGTCCAGGACGTGCTCGCCGGTCAGGCGGAACACCAGGTAGGAGTTCGCCATGAAGAAGTACCGGGCCCGGGCGAACAGCTCGGGGCGGTGCCGGCGCAGCCACAGCAGCTTGGCCCCGGCGGCCTGGGAGGACATGCGCGAGCCGCAGCGCTGCAGCAGGTCCTCGGTGCCGTAGCGCTCCTCCAGCTCGGCGGCCTCGGCCAGCGCGCGGGTGTCGACGCCGTAGAGGATCGCCGGGTGCAGCGGGGCGCCCCCGGCGTCGGCGAGCAGGGCGGTGGGGCCGATGCCGCTGGCGCACACGGCGACCACCCGCCCGGCCGCCGGGTCGTGCGGGTCGCCGGCGCGGGCGGTCAGCTCGCGGGCGATCGCGGTGAGGTCGGCCCACCACACCGCGTCGGCGTCGTGCTCGACCCGGCCGGGGCCGGGCTGGTCGGTGCGGTGGCTGCGCGAGGCCCGCGCCACCACCCGCCCGTCCAGGGTGACCAGCACCCCCTTGCTGCTGCCCGTGCCGACGTCCACCCCGAGCAGCAGTTCCGTCGTCCCCTGCACCGCACAGCCTCCTCGCGACGCGTCCGGGGCCGCATCCTCGCACCCGCGACCCCGGCCCGCACCGCCCTCAGCCCGGCGCGCCCCGCCCGGCCACGGGCTCGGCGGCGACCTCGGCGGCGACCTCGGCGACGACCTCGGCGACGACCGTGAAGCCGTCGCGCTCGGTGGTGCGCAGGACCGCGCAGCCGCGCGCCGGGACCACCAGCCCGCCCGCGGCCGCAGCGCCGGTGAGCAGGTCCACGCCCGGGCCCTGCACCCGCACCGCCGCGCGGGAGTGGTTCAGCACGAACAGGTGGTCGGCGCCGGCGCCGCGCCGGCGCACCACCTCCACCAGCGGCGGGCAGCCCTCCACGACCCGGCGGGCGCCGGCCTGCTCGCACAGCCCGGCCACCCAGGCGCGCAGCGAGGGCGCGTCCAGGAACGTGGAGACGTAGTGCGCCACCCCGCGCCCCACCCGGTTGCGCGGGTGATCGCCGGCCCGCCGGCCACGGCCTCCCCGGCGGGCACCGCCCCGTCCTCGCCGCCGGCCACGGCCTCGCCGGCGACCTCGGCGTAGCGGGCCACGACCTCGGCGCCCTCGCTGCTCAGGTGCTCGCTCCAGGTGAGCCCGGTGAGCGCCCGCCCGGGCCCGCCCGCCCCGCCCGGCCCGGTCAGCTCCACGCGCTCGGAGGCGTCCAGGGGGTGCAGCTCCTCCACCCGCACGCCCAGCAGCTCGCGCAGCCGGCCGGGGTAGCCGCCGGGCACCACGTGCAGGTGCTCGTCGGCGTAGCCGGTGAACGGCCACACGGCCAGGTGCCCGCCGCCCTCGACGAAGCGGCGCAGGCCGGCCGCGGCGCGGTCCGTCACCGGGAACAGGCTGGGCACCAGCACGAGGCGGTAGCGCGACAGGTCCGCCTCGGGGGCGACGAAGTCGACGGCGAAGCCCTCCTGCCACAGCACCCGGTGCGCTCCGCGCACGGCGGCGGAGTAGTCCAGGTCGTCGCTGGGCAGCTGGGGGGTCTCGGTGGCCCACCAGCCCTCCGCGTGCCACACGATCGCGACGTCGGCCTCCACGAGCGGGCCGTCCTGCGGCGGGGCGGCGACCTCCGCGAGGGACTCCAGCACCCGCCCCAGCCGCTCGAAGCCGCGGAAGGAGCGCGAGTCGGCGCCGGCGTGCGGGACGATCCCGCCGTGCCAGGCCTCCGAGCCGGCGGCGGGGGCGCGCCACTGGAAGAACAGCGCGCCCTGCGAGCCGCGCGCGACGTAGGACAGGGAGTTGCGCAGGACCCGGTCCGGTTCCTTGTGGGCGCGGCGGCCGGCGACCGTCGAGCTGGTCGTGCTCTGCTCCATCAGCAGCCAGGGCCCGCCGCCGGACCAGGAGCGCACCAGGTCCGCGCCGTAGGCGGCGTGCGCCTCCCCGTCGGGGCCGACGGTGTCCAGGTAGTGGTCCAGGGAGAGCACGTCCAGCTCCGGCGCCCAGCTCCACTGCTCCAGGTGGTTCCAGCTGGGCAGCATGAAGTTCGTCGTCACCGGCGCGCTGGAGCCCGTCGCGCGGATGGCGTCGCGCTGCTCGCGGAACGCCGCGAGCATCTCGTCGGAGGAGAAGCGGCGGAAGTCCAGCGCGTGCGCGGGGTTGGCCAGGTACTGCGTGCGGCGCGGGGGCAGCACGTCGTCCCAGGAGGTGTAGTGCTGCGACCAGAACGCGGTGTACCAGGCGCGGTTCAGCTCCGCCAGCGTGCCGTAGCGGCGCTGCAGCCAGCGCCGGAACGCCGCGGCGGCGTGCTCGCCGAAGTCCAGGGAGCCGTACTCGTTGTGCACGTGCCAGGCCAGCAGGGCGGGGTGGTCGCCGTAGCGCTCGGCCAGGCGCTGCGCGATCGCGCGGCTGGCCGCGCGGTACGCCGGGGCGCTGACGGCGTAGGTGTCGCGGCTGCCGTGCACCAGGCGCACCCCGTCCGGGCCGACCGGCAGCGCGTCGGGGTGGCGGCGGGTGAACCACGGCGGCGGGGAGGCGGTGGGGGTGGCGAGCACGACGCCCACGCCGCCGTCGTGCAGGGTCTGCACGACGCGGTCCAGCCAGCCGAAGTCGTACACGCCCTCCTCCGGCTCCAGCAGCGCCCAGGAGAACACCCCGACCGTGGCGGCGTTCACCCCGGCCTGGCGCATGAGGACGACGTCCTCCTTCCACACGTCCTCGCCCCACTGCTCGGGGTTGTAGTCGCCCCCGAAGAGCAGCCGTCGCGCGGGCAGCCCGCGGCCGGGTGCGTGCGTCATCCCTTCAACCCTCCACTGATGAGGTCCAGCCGCCAGAAGCGCTGCAGGAACAGCACCAGCGCGATGAGCGGCACGATGGACACGGCGGCACCGACGATGGCCAGCGAGTACAGCGCCGGCTCGCCGGAACCCTTCGACAGCAGGCTGTACAGCCCCACCGTCAGCGGGTAGCGGCGCTCGTCGGAGAGCATGATGAACGGCAGCAGGAAGTTGTTCCAGATGCCCACGAACTGCAGCATGAAGACGGTGACCATGCCGGGCACGAGCATCGGCACGGCGACCGAGGTGAACGTGCGCCACTCCCCCGCCCCGTCGATGCGGGCGGCCTCCACGACCTCCTCGGGCACCGCGGCCGCGGCGTACACGCGCGAGAGGTAGATGCCGAACGGCGAGATGATCGAGGGCAGCAGCACCGACCAGTGGCTGCCCACCAGGCCGAGCTCGGACATGATGAGGTACTGCGGGATCGCCAGCGTGATGCCGGGCAGCAGCACCCCGCCGAGCACCGCGTAGAAGATCGCGTCGCGGCCGGGGAAGCGGAACTTCGCCAGCGCGTAGCCGGACATCGTGGAGACCAGCGTGGACAGGACCGCGCCGGCGCCGGCGTAGAGCAGGCTGTTGGCGCACCACGTCAGGAACTGCCCGTCGCCGTAGGCGAAGAGGTCCGAGAGGTTCTCCAGCAGCCCGGTGCCGGGGGCGAACGTGAACGTGGAGAACAGCTCGCCGCGCGACTTCGTGGAGGCGACGAGCACCCACGCCACGGGCACCAGGCAGTACAGGGCGCCCAGCAGCAGCACCGCGGTGGGCAGCACCCGGGTGGTGCGTGCCGGGCCGCGGCGCGCGGCGCGGGGGGTGGCGGCGCGGGTGGCCTCGGGGGCGGTGGCCGCGCTCACGACTCGCTCCCGAAGGCGCGGCGCTGCGCCACGCGCAGCAGGACGACGGACACCGCCAGGGTGCCCACGGCCAGCAGGACGGAGGCGGCCGAGGCCAGCGGCAGGTCGTCGCGGGTGAACGCGTCGCGGTAGATGGTCATCAGCGGCACCCAGGTCTGCGTGATGGACGTCGTCATGGGCGCCAGGGTCGTCGGCTCGCCGTACACCTGCAGGGTGCCGATGAGCGCGAACAGCCCGGTGAGCACCAGCGCGGGCGCGACGAGGGGGACCTTCACCCGCAGCGCGATCTGCAGCTCGGAGGCGCCGTCCAGGCGCGCGGCCTCCTGCACCTCCGCGGGGATGGAGCGCAGCGAGGTGTAGATGATGATCATGTTGAAGCCCACGCCGCCCCAGACCGCGATGTTCGCCACCGAGCCGAACAGCGGGGCCCCCGACAGGAACGGCACCGCGCCCAGGCCCAGCGCCTCGGTGACGTGGCTGACGGGGCTGGTGGTGGGCAGGTACAGGAAGCCCCACAGCAGCGAGGCGATGACGCCGGGCACCGCGTACGGCACGAAGATGGCGGTGCGGGAGAACCGCTTGGCCGTCGTGGTCGTCGCGTCGAGCAGCAGCGCGAACAGCAGCGCCAGGCCCAGGGTGAGCGGCACGGCGATGAGGCCGTAGACGGCCAGGCGCCCGAAGCCGCCGAGGAAGTCGGCGCTGGTCAGCGCGGCGGCGTAGTTCTCCAGGCCGACGAACACCTCCTCGCGCCGGCCGAAGGGGCCGCCGCCGCTGACGCGCAGGCCGCGCAGGCTGAGGTGCACGGCGTACCCGACGGGCACGAGCAGGAACAGCACCAGCAGCAGCACCCCGGGCGCCAGGAACAGGTAGGGCGCGATCGGGACGCGGCCGCGCCGCCCGGCCCGCCCGGGCGGGCGGGCCGCCGGGCGGGCGGGGGCCGCGGGTCCGGCGGTGCCCATCAGCCGGCGCTGACCGTGAAGCCGGACTTCTCCATGTCGGCCACGACCGCCTCCTGCACGGCGGCCAGGGCGTCGGTGAACGAGGTCCCCCGCGTCGCCGCGGCGTTGAAGGCGTCCTGGAAGGCGCTGCTGGCGACGTTGACGTTGGGACCCCAGCTCACCTCGGGCACGGTGTCGGAGGCGATGCGCTGGGCGACCTGCCAGTAGTCGGCCTGCTGCGGGGACTGCACCGGCGGGGCGCTGGAGAGCGTGAGCTCCTGCCCGACGAGCGAGGCGGGGTACTGCCCGGCCTCGATCTGCGCGGCCGAGCCCTCCTTCGAGGTGTTGATCCACTCGGCGAACTCGGCGGCCTCCTCGGGGTGCTCGGAGGAGGTGGTGACCACGACCGCGGACCCGCCCTGGAAGGACACCGCGGAGCGGCCGGCCTCCCACTGCGGGATCGGGGCCAGGGCCCACTGCCCGGCCTGCTCGGGGACCACGCCGTTGACGACGCCGTTGGCCCACAGCGCAGAGGGCCAGGACAGGACCTCCCCGGCGGCCAGGCGGGCGTTCCACTCCGGGGTCAGCAGCGGCTGGGCGTCGATCACGCCGCGGTCGACGAGGTCCTCCCAGTACTGCGCGACCCGGCGGGAGGGTTCGTCGTCGATGCTGACGGTCCAGGCGTCGCCGTCGACGGTCCACCACTGCGCGCCGTTCTGCTGCGCCATGGCGGCGAAGCCGCCGAACTCGGCCGGCGCGAACGTCGTCAGCGTGGCGGCGGGGTCCTTCTGCTCGACCTGCTCGGCGACGGCGGCGAACTCCGCCCAGGTGGTGGGCACCGGCAGGCCGAGCTCGGTGAAGCGCGCCTGGTTGTAGACCAGCGCCTGCGGGCCGACGTCCTGCGGCACGCCGTAGACGGCGCCGTCGAACTCGACCTGGCTCCACACGCCGGGGTTGAACTGCTCCTCCGCGTCGGCCACGTGCTCGCCGATGTCGGCGGCGACCCCGCCGACGATCATGGCGGGGAGGGTGTCGTACTGGACGACGGCGACGTCGGGGGCGTTCTCCGCGCGGGTGGCGGTGAGCAGCTTGGCGCTGGAGTCGGTGGACCCGCCGGCGTCGGTCTTCCTGACCTGCACGTCGGGGTGGGTGCGGTTCCACGCCTCGACCATGCCGTCCTGGGCGGTGCCCCAGGCCCAGTACTCCAGGGTGATCGGGCCGTCGGCGGCGGACGCGCCGTCGCCCGAGCCGTCCGACGAGCAGGCGCCCAGCGACAGCGCCAGCGCCGCGGCCGTGACGGTCGCGAGAGCTCTGACCTGCATCTCGTCTCCTTCGACGTGGTGTCTCGAGCGGATCGGCGCCGATGTGGTGAAGCGCTTCGACGCCGTGGTTCGAAAGCTTCGACGCGCACCGCGCCCGCTGTCAAGGCTCTCCCCCGGACCAGCGCGGGAGAGCGCCGGTCGCAGGAAGGCGGAGACCTCGGGACGGCAGCCTCGGGTCGATCACCCGAGCGAACCGCTTCGACGCGATCGGGGCCGATGCGCCGCGCACCGCGGCGGGGGTCGGCCATGATGCCCGGGGCGCCCACGACGGCGGGCACGACGCTGGGCACGACGGTGGGCACGGGAGGGGCGGGGATGGCGACCATCACGGACGTCGCGCAGGCGGCCGGGGTCTCGCCGAGCACGGTCTCCTACGTGCTCAGCGGCAAGCGGGCGATCTCCCCCGCCACCCGGGCGCGCGTCCTGGACGCCGTGGACCGCCTCGGGTACCGCCCGCACGCCGGCGCGCGCGCCCTGGCCTCCAGCCGGGCCCACGTGATCGGCCTGGTCGCCCCGCTGCACGAGGACGCCGACGTGAGCATCGTCATGCAGTTCGTGCGCTCGGTGACCACCACCGCGCGCCGCCACGACGACGACGTGCTGCTGCTGACCTCCGAGGACACCGGCGCCCTGGAGCGGGTCACCTCCGCCTCCCTCGTCGACGGCCTGGTCGTCATGGACATCGAGGCCGAGGACCCCCGCACCGCGCTGCTGGCCCGGCTGGGGCGCCCCTCGGTGCTCATCGGCCTGCCCCGCGACAGCCGCGGGCTGTCCTGCGTGGACTTCGACTTCGCCCGCGCGGCGCGCACCGCGGTGGACCACCTGGCGCGGCTGGGCCACCGGCGCATCGGCCTGGTCAGCGCCAGCGCCTCCTCGGTGCACCGCGCCGGGTACGTGGACCGGCTGCGCTCGGCGTTCGTGGAGGCGGCGGCGCGGGCGGGCGCGCAGGTCGCCACCGAGCCGTGCGACCCGTCCCCGGCCTCCGCGCGGGCCTGCCTGGCCGCCCTGCGCGCGGCCCTGCCGCAGCCCACCGCCCTGGTGGTGCACCACGAGGCGGCGCTGCCGCACCTGCTCGACGCGCTGGCCGCCGAGGGCACCCGGCTGCCCGAGGACCTCTCGCTGCTCAGCGTGGGCGCCGCCGACCCGGCCGCGCGGGAGCTGCGCCCGGTGGACGCCATCGAGGTGCCCGTGGCCGAGGTCGGGCGCGTGGCCGTGGAGATGCTCGCCGAGCGCATCGCCGGCAGCACCACCTCGGAGGTGCGGCTGCTGTCCTCGCCGGTCGTGCAGCGCGGGACCACGGCCCCCCCGCGCGGCTGAGCGGACCGGCCTGCGCAGCACCGCGGCACCCCTCGTCCCGGGGCGGGCACGCAGGGTGCCCGCAGGGGCCACCCGGGCGACCCCGGTTCCCGGTCCGGGAAAGAAGTGTGATGAGGTAACCGGCGGCCTGCGCAGCCGTGGGCCGTTCCGAACCACCACGAGGACGTCGCATGCGCACCGCTGCCGATCTCCGGCTCGACATGGGGGCCGTCGACTACGGCCTGCTCCTGTTCTACTTCGCCGTCGTCCTGGGCATCGGGCTCATCGCCCGCCGCCAGGTCCGCACCAGCCTGGACTTCCTGCTCTCCGGGCGCTCCATGCCCGCGTGGATGACCGGCCTGGCGTTCGTCTCGGCCAACCTCGGCGCCACCGAGATCCTCGGCATGGCCGCCAACGGCGCCCAGTACGGCATCGCCACCATGCACTACTACTGGATCGGCGCCGTGCCGGCCATGGTGTTCCTGGGCCTGGTGATGATGCCGTTCTACTACGGCGCCAAGGTCCGCAGCGTCCCGGAGTACATGCGCCGCCGCTTCGGCCCCGGCGCCCACGTCGCCAACGCGATCGCCTTCTCCGTCTCCAGCCTGCTCATCGCCGGGATCAACCTGTACGCGATGTCGCTGGTCATCGAGGCGCTGCTGGGCTGGCCGTCCTGGTTCGCCGTCCTGGTCTCGGCCGTGTTCGTCCTGGCCTACATCACCCTCGGCGGCCTCTCCAGCGCCATCTACACCGAGGTCCTGCAGTTCTTCGTCATCGCCGCCGGCCTGGTGCCGCTGACCGTCGTGGGCCTGAAGGCCGTCGGCGGCTGGGACGGGCTGAAGGAGAAGGTCACCGCCGGCGTCGGCGAGGGTCACCTGCACACCTGGGCCGGCACCGGCATCGGGGACGTCACCAACCCCATCGGCGCCGACTGGCTGGGCCTGGTGCTCGGCCTGGGTTTCGTCGTCAGCTTCGGCTACTGGACCACCAACTTCGCCGAGGTGCAGCGCGCGCTGTCCGCGCGCAACATGTCCGCCGCCCGGCGCACCCCGCTCATCGCGGCGTTCCCCAAGCTGTTCATCCCGTTCGTCATCATCGTGCCCGGCATGATCGCCGTGGTCACCGTGCAGGGCCTGGGCTCCGCCGGCGGGCCCACCTACAACGACGCGATCCCCGCGCTCATCAACGAGTACCTGCCCTCCGGCGTGCTCGGCGTGGCCGTCACCGGCCTGCTCGCCGCGTTCATGGCCGGCATGGCCGCCAACGTCTCCAGCTTCAACACGGTCTTCACCTACGACCTGTGGCAGGACTACGTGAAGCCGGGCATGCCCGACACCTACTACCTCAAGGTCGGCCGGGCCGTCACCGTCGTCGGGGTCCTGGTGGGCGTCGCCACCGCGTTCATCGCCGCCGGGTTCAGCAACATCATGAACTACATGCAGGCGCTGTTCTCGTTCTTCAACGCGCCCGTCTTCGCGGTCTTCCTGCTCGGCCTGCTCTTCAAGCGCATGACGCCCAAGGCCGGGCTGGTCTCCTACCTCGTCGGGCTCGCCGTCCCGGTGACGATCTACGTGCTCTACACCTCCGACGTGCTGCGCTTCAACTCCGACCTGGCCGAGACGATGTGGGGCTCCATCTGGAGCTTCGTGTCCGTGGTGGTGGTCGCCGTGCTGGTCTCGGCGTTCACCCGGCCCAAGCCGGACTCCGAGCTCGGCGGCCTCGTGCAGGGCGTGGGCACCATCGACCTCAGCGGCGACCACGTCGTCGGCGACACCGCCTGGTACCGCTCCCCCGCCCTGCTCGGCGCGGTCGCGCTCGTGCTGTGCGTCGTGCTGTACCTGCCGTTCCTGTGACCCCGGCCGCCCCCGTGGCCCGCACCCCCTGGACCC
>NZ_JAAALM010000459.1 GCF_009906395.1 Kineococcus indalonis | reverse complement strand
CCGCACCCCCCTGCACGCCGCGCCCCCGCCGGCGATGCAGCGCCAGCGCGTGGACCAGCCCCTCGGGCTGGGCGTGCGCGCCCTGGACACCCTCGTGCCCGCCGGGCGCGGGCAGCGCTTCGGCATCTTCGCCGGCTCCGGCGTCGGCAAGTCCTCCCTGCTGTCGATGATCGCCCGCGGCACCTCCGCGGACGTCTCCGTGCTCGCCCTCGTCGGCGAGCGCGGCCGGGAGGTCCGCGAGTTCCTCGAGGACGACCTCGGCCCGGAGGGCCTGGCCCGCTCCGTCGTCGTGGTCGCCACCTCCGACGAGGCGCCCATGGTGCGCCTGCGCGCGGCGTTCACCGCCACCGCGGTCGCGGAGTCCTTCCGCGACGCCGGCGCCGACTGCGTGCTGATGATGGACTCCCTCTCGCGCACCGCGATGGCCCAGCGCGAGGTCGGGCTGTCCGTGGGCGAGCCGCCCGCCACCCGCGGCTACCCGCCGAGCGTCTTCGCGCTGCTGCCGCGCCTGCTGGAGCGCGCCGGGCCCGGCGTCGTCGGCTCCATCACCGGCATCTACACGGTGCTGGTGGACGGCGACGACCACAACGAGCCCATCGCCGACGCGGCCCGCTCCATCCTGGACGGCCACGTCGTGCTGGACCGCAAGCTCGCCACCGCCGGGCACTTCCCGACCATCGACGTGCTGGAGTCCGTCTCCCGCGTCGCCAGCCGCGTCACCGACAAGGAGCAGCGGGCCATGGCCACCGCCCTGCGCCGCGTGCTCGCCGCCCACCGCGACGCCAAGGAGCTCATCGAGGTCGGCGCCTACCAGCCCGGCGCCAACCCCGAGGTCGACGCCGCGGTGGCCGGCCTGCCCGCGATCAACGCCTTCCTGCGCCAGGACATCCACGACATCACGCCCGGTCCCGAGGCGTGGGCGCGGCTGGCCGGGCTCGTCGCCCAGCTGGGCGGTGCCCGGTGAGCGCCAAGGCGATCCTCGCGCTGCTGAAGCTGCGCAAGGCCCAGCAGGAGGAGGCCAAGGGCAGCCTGGCCAGCGCCAACGCCGTGCTGCGCCGCGAGCAGCAGCGCTCCGCCCGGGTGCGCCGCGAGCTCGGCGACGCGCACCTGAGCGACGAGACGATGGCGGCCTGGACGGCGTCCGTGGCCCGCCGCGCCGCGCTCGTCGCCGACCTGGACGCCGCGCGCGCCCTGACCGCGCGCCTGGAGATGGACGTGAGCGCCAAGCAGGCGTCCTGGGCGCGCGCCCGGCGCGCCGAGCGCTCCCTGGAGCGCGTCGTCGAGCGCCACGAGCTGGCGCAGGAGCAGGCCGCGCTGGCCGCGGACCAGCGCGCCCTGGACGACCGCACCGTCGCAGAGTTCGCCGCCCGCGCCCGCCGGCGCGCCGAGTCGGAAGGGGGCACGCCGTGAGCGGGGTCGCCGAGGTCCAGTCCCGCATCGCCGACATCGAGTCGCGCATCGCCGCCCTGAGCGGCGGCTACGGGCAGTCGCTGAGCCAGACCACCGGCGCCACCGCCGCCACGTCGGCCGCCCCCGCCGCGTCGGCCACGTCCGGCTCCGCCTTCGCCGGCGTCCTCGCCGGCAGCGGCGGGGGGGTGGCCCGCGCCACCCGCAGCGTCAACGCCGCCTGGACCGGCCCGGCCCCGGCCCCCGCCGGCGCCTCCACCGGTGAGCAGCTGCTCGCGGTGGCGAAGAAGTACACCGGCGTGCCCTACAAGTGGGGCGGCACCACCCCCGCCGGCTTCGACTGCTCCGGGCTGATCCAGTACTCCGCCAAGCAGCTCGGCGTCACGCTGCCGCGCACCGCGCGCGAGCAGGCCAAGGTCGGCACCGCCGTCCCCAGCCTGGCCCAGGCCGAGCCGGGCGACCTCGTCGTGCTCGAGAACGGCTCCCACATCGGCATCTACGTCGGGAACGGGCAGATGCTGCACGCCCCGAAGACGGGCGACGTCGTGAAGATCTCCAAGGTCTGGGAGACCCCCCTGACCATCCGGCGCCTCGGGACCACCGCGGCCACCACCGCCGCCGCGGGCCTGGCCACCGCCGCCCTGCTCACCGGAGCCGCCGGCACCGGCGGCACCACGAGCACCAGCTACGTGCGCCCGGCCTCCCTGGCGGCCACCAGCGCCAAGTCCGCCCCGTACGACGCGGCCTTCAGCGCCGCCGAGGTCAAGCACGGCCTGCCCGCCGGCCTGCTGTCCGCGGTCGCCAAGCAGGAGAGCGGCTACGACCCGAACGCCAAGAGCCCCGCCGGCGCGATCGGCCTCATGCAGTTCATGCCGGCCACCGCCAAGGGCGTCGGCATCGACCCGACCGACCCGTTCCAGGCCATCGACGGCGCCGGCAAGCTCCTCGCCTCGCACCTGAGGACCTTCGGCTCCGTGGAGAAGGCCCTGGCCGCCTACAACGCCGGCCCGGGCAACGTGCGCAAGTACGGCGGCATCCCGCCGTTCAACGAGACCCAGAACTACGTCAAGAAGATCATGGCCACCCTCCAGAGCACCGGGAGCGCCGCGTGAGCACACCGACCATCTCCACGCTGACGGGCACCGGCCCCGTCCCCGCGCGCGAGACCCGGCGGGGCGGCGCCGACGCCGGCGCCGACTTCGCGCGCTCCTTCGGCCGCGCCGTCGACGAGCTCGACCAGCGCGCCACCGACGCCGAGGCGCTCGACCGCGCCGGCGAGCGCGCCGCGGACCGCGCTGCCGAGCGCGCCGCGGACCGCGCTGCCGAGCGCGCCGCCCAGCGCGGGACCGGGCGCCGTGACGAGCGCGGCGGTGACCTCGCCGCCGACCTCGCTGCTGAGCGCGCCGCCGAGCGCGCCGCCGAGCGGTCCGAGCGGGCCGCGGCGCGCGAGCAGCGCCGCCACGACGCGGCGCTGCGCCCGCGCGGCCTGCGCTCCACCCAGCCCACGACCGCCGAACGCGCTGCCGGGCGCACCACCGACCGCGCCGGCGAGGCCACCGCGCCCGCGGCCCGAGAGGCCCGCGACGTCCGCGGGGACGACGCGCGCGGTGAGGAGGAGGGCGCGGCCGTCGCCGCGCAGGGCGTCCTCGACCCCGCGCTGCTCGCCGCGGTGGCCGTGCCGCCTGCTCCCACCACCCCCCTCGCCGTGGCAGCCGACGGCACCACCGGTGCCGCTGGTGCCGCCGGTGCCGCTGGTGCCGCTGGTGTCGTCGGTGCCCCCGGGAACGGCGCACCGGCGCCCGCGGCCGTCCCCACGGGCCCCGCGGGCCCCGCAGGCCCCACGGGCAGCACGGCCAGCACGGGCACCGTCGGCACCGTGGCCGCCCCGGTCG
>NZ_JAAALM010000458.1 GCF_009906395.1 Kineococcus indalonis | reverse complement strand
CAGCCCTTGACGGCTCCGGCCACCATGCCCTTGGTCATGGCGTTCTGCACGAGCAGGAACAGGACGATGACGGGGACGGCGATGAGGCTGGAGCCGGCCATGACGCCGGACCAGTCGGTCTCCTGCACGTTGGAGGAGAAGGTCTGCAGCCACACCGGCAGGGTGAGGCGGTCGCCGGAGGCGAGCATGACGAAGGCGAGGGTGTACTCGTTCCAGGCCACGAGGAAGCCGAAGACGCCGGTGGCGACCAGCCCGGGCCCCAGCAGGGGGAACGTCACGCGGAAGAACGCGCCGACGCGGCCGCAGCCGTCCACCATCGCCGCCTCCTCCAGCTCCACCGGCACCCCGTCCACGAAGCCCTTGAGCATCCAGGCGGTGAACGGCAGCACCAGCCCGACGTAGAGCAGGGACAGGCCGGCGACGGAGTTCAGCAGGCCCCACCCGTCGAGCATGCGGTACTGGGAGATGAACAGCGCCTCGGCGGGGATCATCTGCACCACGAGCACGGCGACGACGACGCCGCGCCGGCCGGCGAAGCGGAACCGGCTCAGGGTGACCGCGGCCAGGGTGGCGGCGACGACGGCGATCAGGACGGCCAGGAGGGTGACGGCCGCGCTGAAGCCCAGGGAGGTCCAGAACACCCGGTCGGACAGGATGCCGGCGAAGGAGTCGAACGTCGGCTGCAGCGGCGCCAGCAGCGGGGGGTTCTGCCGCAGCCGCTCGGCGGGCATGAGCGCGGAGTTGAGCATCCAGTACAGCGGGAAGGCCCACAGGGCCGCGAAGAGCACGGCCAGGAGGTTCCACAGGCGGCGGTGGCGGTTCTTCGCCGAGCGGGCCGAGGGGGCCGGCGCGCGCCGGCCGCGCTGGAGGTGGCCGGGCGTGGTCGTGGTCGTGGTGCTCACAGGTCCCCCTGCTTCATCAGCGTGCGCAGGTAGCGCCAGGTCATGGCCAGCACCAGCACGAGCATGACGGTGGCCAGCGCGGAGGCCATGCCGTAGTCGCCGCCGCCGATGCCGGTCTCGTACACGTAGGTGCCCAGCAGGTTGGTGCGCTCGTTGTTGCCGGCAGCGGCCTGCAGCACCTTGATCTGGGTGAACACCCTCATGTCCCAGATGATCTGCAGCATGAGCAGCAGCAGGACCACGGGGCGCACGATCGGCAGGACGACGTGGCGCAGCCGCTGCCCGCCGCCGGCGCCGTCGATCTCGGCGGCCTCGACGATCGACTCGTCGACCTGGGTGAGCGCGGCGTACACCGACAGCGTCACCAGCGGCACCGACGTCCAGACCACGGCGACGGCGGCGACGAGGAAGAACGTCCACTGGCTGGCCGCCAGCCACGCGTACCCCTGGAACGGCAGCCCGACGGCGCTGAGCAGCCAGTTGACGAACCCGTAGCGCGGCTCGACGAGCCAGGTGTAGACGGTCAGCGCCGCGATGGGCGGCATCGCCCAGGCCAGCACGAGCGCGGACTGCAGCAGCACCCGCGGCACGCGGGAGACCTGCTGCATCAGCACCGCGAAGCCGACGCCGAACGCCATGGTGACGGCGGCGCAGACGGCGCAGAAGGCGATGGAGCGGGCCACCACCACCCAGAAGTAGCCGTCGGTGACCACCTCGGCGTAGTTCTGCAGGCCGACGAACTCCGGTGGCCGCCCGAACTGCTGGGCGAGGCCGAACTCCTGGAACGACATGACGACCTGGCGCACCACCGGGTAGCCCAGCGCCAGGCACACCAGCAGCACCGGCAGGGCCAGCAGGAGGTAGGGCGTCAGGCGGTGCCCGAGGCTGCGCCGTCGCGGGCGCACCGGGGGGGCGGCCGCCGCGCCGCCGGGGGCCGGGGCCCCCGCGGCGAGCTGCGCGCCGAGGCGTTCGGGGGTCAGCTGGTCGGGCACCTGCTCTCCTTCCTCCTGCCGGCCGGGGCCGGTCTCAGCCGTTGAGCTGCTCCTCGAGCGTCGCGTCGGTCTCCTCGGCCACCGTCGCGACGTCCTCGCCGCGCGCGATGCGCACCCAGAAGTCGCGGGGCACGTTGTTGCCGTCCACGACGCCCCACTGCGGGCTGTTGGGGGTCAGCTCGGAGTTCTGCACGACGTCCTGCGAGATGGCCGCGGTGGGGCCGGTCAGCGCCGAGGCGTAGGTGGTGTTGCCGGGGATCCAGCCGGACTCGGCGGCCAGCTTCGTCTGGAAGTCCTCCGAGTAGATGAGCTTCAGCGCCGCCTCGGACAGCTCCTGGTCGTGGTTGTTGGCGGAGATGCCGATGCTGGAGCCGCCGGAGAACGTCTTGCCCAGGGTGCCGGGCTGCAGGCCGGGCAGCGGCATGACGCCGACCTCGCCGGCGTCCCACATCGCCTTGTCGATCTTGCCGACGGCGTAGTTGAGGGAGCTGTAGATGCCGACCTTGCCCTCGTTGAACAGCTCGTAGGCGACCTGGGCGTTCTCGTTGCTGTCCAGGGCGTACCTGGTCGCGCTGCCGTAGAGGTCCTGCACCTCGGTGAGGGCGGCGATCGACTCGGGGGTGGACAGCCGGCCCACCCACTCCTCGCCCTCCTGCTCGGCGTACTGCCCGCCGTAGGTGAACAGCCAGCCCTCGTTGGTGTGCGGGTCGGCGCCGGCCAGGTACATGCCGGAGAAGTCGGGGGTGCCCTCGGGGTTGGCGGCCTGCAGCTTCTTCGCCGCCTCGCCCAGCTCCTCGATGGTGGTGGGCACGGCGATGCCGGCCTGCTGGAACAGGTCGGTGCGGTAGTAGACGACGCGGGCGCCGGCGTAGAACGGCGCGGCGTACAGCTCGCCCTCCCACGAGCCGGCGTCGAGGAAGCTCTGGATGAGGTCGTCGCCGCCGAGGTCGTCCTCGAGGTCGCTGATGTCGGCGAAGGCGCCGACCGAGGAGAAGGTGGCGACCTGGGTGTTGCCGACCTCGACGATGTCGGGGCTCTCGTCCTGGCTGGCCAGGCTGGTCTGCAGCTTCTGCACGATGCCGTTCCACTGCTGCACCTCGACGGTCAGCGTGGAGCCGGGGTTCTGCTCCTCGAACTCGGTCTTGAGCCACTGCTGGGCCGAGTCGGGCACGGAGTCCTTCATGAACCAGACCCGCACGTCCTGGCCGGTGGGCTCGGAGGGCGTGGACGAGGAGGACTCCCCGCCGCAGGCGGTGAGGCCGAGCGTGAGGGCGGCGCCGAGCGCCAGCACCTTCGTGAACCTGCTGGTGGTGTGCTTCACGACGAGTCCTTCCGTGGAGTGCCCGGCCGGCGCGCGGACGGCGGGGCACTCCACGGAAGGACTCGTCGTGAAGCACACCACCAGCA
>NZ_JAAALM010000457.1 GCF_009906395.1 Kineococcus indalonis | reverse complement strand
GTCTGGTCATCACCACGTACCGCTGGGCCGACGTGCCCGGCGAACCGGTGGGGGTGGTGCAGGTCGCGCACGGCCTGGCCGAGCACGGGCGCCGCTACGCCCGCCTGGCCGCGGCCCTGAACGCCGCGGGGTTCGTCGTCTCCGCGAACGACCACCGCGGGCACGGCTCCTCCACCGGCGGTGGCGTGCCGCTGGGCGGGTTCGGCGAGGCGGGTTTCGCGGGTCTCACCGCGGACGTCGCCCGGCACGGCGAGCTGCTGGGCGAGGAGTTCCCCGGCCTGCCGGTGTTCCTGCTCGCGCACTCGCTGGGGTCGATGGCGGCGCAGAACATCCTGCTGGAGCACCCGGACCTGTACGCGGGCGTCGTGTTGAGCGGGTGCACCGCGCTGGACGGGCTCGTCGACGTGGTGCGCTCGCTGCCGGCCGACCAGCCGGGCCTGGCGGCCTTCAACGCCCCCTTCGAGCACCGCACCGGGTTCGAGCGGCTCAGCCGCGACGCCGCCGAGGTCGACGCCTACGTGGCCGACCCGCTGTGCGGCTTCGAGACCGACGAGGCGATCCTCGCCGGCGCCCTGGCCACCGCCGCCGCCACCGCCGACCCCGCCCGCCCGGCCGCGATCGGCCCCGACCTGCCCGTGCTCGTCGTCAGCGGCGCCGACGACCCCGTCGGCGGCACGGGCGGCGAGCTGCTGGTGCGCCTGGCGGAGCGCTACCGCACCGCGGGCCTGCGCGACGTGGGGCTGGAGCTGTTCCCGGGCGCGCGGCACGAGGTGTTCAACGAGACGAACCGCGAGGAGGTCACCGCCCTGGTCGCGGCCTGGCTGCGCGAGCGGGCCGGCGCCTGAGGGCGGCCCGCACGCACCCGCCCGGACGCACCCGCCCCGCAGTCGTCAGACGACTAGGGTGGCGGGTCACCCGGAGGTGGACCCGGAGGTGGACCCGGAGGCGGACCCGGAGGTGGACGTGCCGAGCGAGCAGCCCGACGGCCGGGGCGCCCCGTCGCAGACCGACGTGGTCGTCGAGGGCATCAAGAAGATGATCTTCGAGGGGACCCTCGGGCCCGGGCAGCGCCTGCCGGTGGAGGCGGACCTGGCGCGCGCCCTCGGCGTCTCGCGCGGCCCGCTGCGCGAGGGGGTGCGGGCGCTGTCGCACCTGGGGGTCCTGGAGACCCGGCAGGGGGCCGGCACGTACGTCACCGCGCTGGACCCCTCGCTGCTGCTCGCGCCCATGTCCTTCCTCGTGGACCTGCACCACGCCGGCGGCGCGCGCGCCCTGCACTCCGTGCGCCGCCTGCTGGAGACCGAGGCCGCCGCGCTGGCGGCCCGCTGCATCGACGACGAGGCCCTGGCGGCCGCGCAGGAGGCGCTGGACGCCATGGCCGCGCCGGGCGGGGTGGAGCCGCGGGAGTTCGTCGACGCCGACATCCGCTTCCACCAGGTCGTCGCGCAGGCCTCGGGCAACCCCGTGCTGGCCGCGCTCGTGCAGGCGTTCGCCGGCCGCACGGTCCGGGCGCGGGTGTGGCGCGCCCTCACCGACGAGGGCGCCACCGCCCGCACGCTGGAGGAGCACCGCGCGGTGCTGGAGGCGCTGCGCGCGCACGACCCGGACCGCGCCCGGCTGCGGATGGGCCACCACCTGCTCGCGGTGGAGGACTTCCTCGCGGGCGCGGAGGAACCCCCGGCGGAGGGGCCCCCGGCGGAGGAGCGGCCTGCGCGGTGACCGGCGGGCGCCGTCGGGCCCTGCGGGTCAGGGCCGCAGGGCCCGCCCGAGCGCGGCGTCGATGCCGGGGACCTCGTCGTTGGACAGGACGACCACGTCGGTGTCGCTGCCGAGCGGGTGCGCCAGCAGCGAGCGGTAGCCGGGGTTGTCGCCGGGGACGAACCACGCCGGACGCCCGAGGACGTGCCCGAGGAAGGTGCCGTAGCCGTAGGCGGTGGCCGTGGTGGGTCCCGGACCGGGCGCCGGCGGTGCGGGCAGCCGGACGTGGGGCGTCCACAGCGACGCCGCGGCGGCCGGGTCGAGCAGCCGCCCGGTGCGCAGGGCGCGGCTGTAGCGCAGCAGGTCCCCGGCCGTGGTCCACAGGTCCCCGCTGCCGGTGATCCGCGTCCACCCGGCGTCCACGTGCACGCGCCGACCGGCGCGGTGGCCGGCGGCGGCGTCGGTCCACCCCGCGGGGAAGCGGCCGGAGGTGGTGGAGGTCATCCCCGCGGGTCCGAGGACGAACTCGGCCGCGAGGTCGCGGTAGCGCCGGCCGCCGGCGGCCTCCAGGACGTCGGCGGCCAGGAAGGAGCCGGGGCCGCTGTAGCGCCACGCCGTCCCCGCGGGGGTGAGCAGCCCCGCCCCGGCGACCAGGGCGCGCAGCGCGTCGGGCGCGGGCGGGTCCACCGGGTGCGGGGGCCGTCCGCCCGGTGCCGGCCCGGGCAGGTCGGCCCAGTGGCCGGTGCCCGAGGTGTGGCTGAGCAGGTGGTGCAGGGTGACGTCGTCGAAGGTCGGCGGCAGGTGCGGCAGCCACCGGGTGATCGGCCGGTCCAGCCGCAGCCGGTCGCGCTGCTGCAGCGCCAGGGCGACGACGGAGAGGATCTGCTTGCTGACGGAGGAGGCCTGGAACCGCAGGTGGGGCCCGCAGGGCGTGCTGCCCGGCCCGTCGGCGGAGCCGCTGGACTCCTCGTGCACGACGCGGCCGTGCTCGGCGACCACGGCCGTCCCCGACCAGGGCGCGGCCGGGGCCGGCCGGTCTCCCGCCACGCCGTGCGGGACGGCTCTCACGGCGTGCCCCCCTCCCCGGAGGCGACCTCGTAGACGATCTCCAGGCCGTCCTCCTCGTCCCACTGCTCGCCGACCGGCACGAAGCCGTGCTGGACGGCGAGGTCCCGGGAGGCGGTGTTGGCCGGGGAGATGCTGACGCGCACCGTGCGGACCGCCGGCTCGCGCGCGGCGCGGCGCAGCAGCGACTCCAGGGCGGCGCGGGCGTAGCCGCGGCGGCGGTGCTCGGGGTCGACGGCGTAGCCGACCTCCACCGTGCCGCGCTCGTCCGGGGGCCCGTGGTAGCCGGCCCTGCCCACGGCCAGCCGCAGGTCCTCGTCCCAGACGACGCCGGTGACCCACGCGGCGCTGGCGGGGTCGCGCAGCACCTGCTCGTGGCGCATCCGCCACACCCCGCGCCAGTCCGGGCCGGCGAAGTGCGCGGTCAGCGGCACGGGGCTGAGGGCGTTGGCGGCGCTCAGGTCGCCGGCGGCCAGCGCGGCGAAGACGGGGCCGTCGAGGTGCGCGACGCGCACGCGCGGGCGCGGGGAGGGGCCGGGCGG
>NZ_JAAALM010000456.1 GCF_009906395.1 Kineococcus indalonis | reverse complement strand
CCCGGGGGGTCTCCCGGGGGGTCTCCCGGGGGGTCTCCCGGCGGGTCTCCCGGCGGGTCTCCCGGGGGTCTCCCGGCGGGTTCCCCCGTGGACGCGGAACCGGCGCGGCCGGGAACCTTGCGCCTCGCCCCGGCTCGGTAGTACCACTACACCGGGTGTCGACGACGACGCCGTGGAGGAGAGCACCGATGACTCAGCGCTTCAGCGGACGCCGCATCGCCGTGACCGGGGGCGGCGGCGGGATCGGCCTGAGCCTGTGCGCCGCCCTGCGGGCCGAGGGAGCGCGGGTGCACGCCCTGGACCGGCGGAACCTGGACGACCTGCCCGAGGGGGTCGAGGGCACCGAGGTGGACCTGACCTCCGAGGCGTCCGTGCGCGCCGCGGTGCGCTCCCTGTACGCGCAGGACGGCACCGCGGTGGAACTGGTCACCTGCGCCGGGGTGGTCGAGGACGACGTGGCCGCCGAGGAGATGTCGACGGACCAGTTCGACCTGGTCGTGGGCGTGAACCTGCGCGGGGTCTTCCTCAGCTGCCGCGAGTTCGGCCGCGAGCTGCTGGCCCGCGGGGGCGGGGCGATCGTCAACGTGGCCTCCATGTCGGGCAACGCCGTGGTCAACGCTCCCCAGCGCCAGAGCGCCTACAACACCTCCAAGGCCGGCGTCAGCGCGCTGACCCGCTCGCTGGCGGTGGAGTGGGGGCCGCGCGGGGTGCGGGTCAACGCCGTCTCCCCCGGGTACGTCGACACGCCGCTGAACTCCCTCAAGGCGCACATGCACGAGCAGTGGCGGCGCGAGACCGTCCTGGGGCGCTTCGCCGCGCCGCAGGAGGTCGCCGGCGCCGTGGCGTACCTGCTCAGCGACGAGGCGGCGTACTGCTGCGGCACCGAGCTGCTCATCGACGGCGGGTTCTCCCTGCGCTGACGCGCCCGCACGCAGCCGGGCACCCGAACGGCGCACCGACCGTCCCGCCGACCGAGCGAGGAGCTGGCCCCGTGATCCTCTCCCACGACCTGGGCACCACCGGCGACAAGGCCGCGCTGGTGGACGCCGACGGCTCGATCGTCGCCGCCGCCACCGCCGCCTACGACACCGACTTCGGCCCGCGCGGCAAGGCCGAGCAGGACCCGGGGGCGTGGTGGCGGGCCCTGTGCCGCGCGACGCGGCAGCTGCTGGAGGCCCGGCCCGGCGCCGCGGCCGCCGTGGAGGGGGTCTGCTTCTCGGGGCAGATGATGGGGGCGGTGCTGCTGGACGCCGCCCGCGCGCCGGTGCGCCCGGCGATCATCTGGGCGGACACCCGCTCGACGTCCCAGAGCGAGCAGCTCGTGCAGCGCGTCGGCATGGGGGCCGGGTACCGGATCACCGGCCACCGCCTGAACGCCACCTACTCCCTGTCCAAGGTGATGTGGGTGCGCGAGCACGAGCCGGAGGTGTTCGCGCGGGTGCGCCACGTCGTGCAGGCCAAGGACCTGATGGTCGCCCGGCTGACCGGGGAGGTGGTCACCGACCCCTCCGACGCCTCCAGCACCAACGCCTTCGACCAGCGCAGCGGCACGTGGTCCGGCGAGCTGCTCGGCGCCGCCGGGCTCCCCGCGGACCTCTTCCCCGAGATCGTGCCCTCGACCACCGTGGTGGGCCGGGTCGGCCGCGAGGCCGCCGCCGCGAGCGGCCTGCTGGCCGGCACCCCGGTGGTGCTGGGCGGGGGCGACGGCCCCACGGGCGCGCTGGGCGCCGGCATCGTCGACGCGGCCTCCGGGGCCTACGCCTACCTGGGTTCCTCCTCCTGGATCTCCCTGGCCGCCGACGCGCCCCTGCACGACCCGCTGATGCGCACCATGACGTTCAACCACGTCGTCCCCGGCCGCTACGTGCCCACCGCCACGATGCAGGCCGGCGGCGCCTCCCTGCAGTGGGTGGTGGACCTGCTGGACCCGGGTGGGGACTCCCGCTACGAGCGCCTGCTGGGCGCCGCGGCGGGCGTGCGGGCCAGCGAGGACGGCCTGTACTTCCTGCCGCACCTGCTCGGGGAGCGCTCCCCGTACTGGAACCCGCGGGCCCGCGCCGTCTTCGCCGGCCTGGCCCGCCACCACGGCCCGGAGCACCTGACGCGCGCCGTGGTCGAGGGCGTGGCGTTCAACCTGCGCACCGGGCTGAAGGCGTTCGTGGACAACGGCGCCGCGGTCGAGCGCATCGACGCCATCGGCGGCGCGGCGAACTCCCCCGACCTGCTGCGCGTCCTCGCCGACGTCTGGGGCGTGCCGGTGCGGCGGCTGGACCTGGTCGACGAGGCCACGGCCGTGGGCGCGGCGGTCGTCGGCGGCGTCGGCGTCGGCGTCCACCGGGACTTCACGCGGGCCGTGCGCCCCGGCGCGCACGGCGCCGAGCTGACCCCCGACGCCGCGGCGCACGCGCGCTACCGCGGCGAGCACGAGGTGTTCCTGGACGCCTACCGGCGCCTCGAGCCGTGGTTCGAGACGCTGTGAGCGCACCGGACCTGGCCGCGCCGGACCCGCTCGCGCCCGGCCCGCCCGCGCCCGGCGCGGTGCGCACCGTGCTGGGGGACGTGCCGGCCGGCGCGCTGGGGCGCTGCGACTACCACGAGCACCTGTTCCAGGCCAGCGTCCTGCTGCCGGGCGAGGACCTGGACGACGAGGCCGCCAGCGGCCGCGAGGGCGCCTCGCTGAGGGCGGCGGGCATCGACGCCGTGGTGGAGGCCACGCCCACGGGGCTGGGCCGCCGGCCCGCGGCGGTGGCGCGCATCAGCGCCGGCACCGGCCTGACGGTGGTGCACACCAGCGGCGCGCACCGCCAGGAGCACTACCCGCACGGGCACTGGGTCCTGCAGGCCCCGGTGCGCGAGCTCACCGCGCGCTTCACGGCCGACGTGCTCGAGGGGCTGCCGGCCCAGGACGTGCGCGGGCGCGGCGCGCCGGCGCGCGGACCGCACGGGCAGCCGGTGCGCGCGGGCCTGCTCAAGGCCGGCGTCGGCTACTGGCGCATCAGCGCCTTCGAGCACCGGGTGCTGGCCGCCACCGCCGCCGCGGCACGGGCGAGCGGGGTGGCGGTGATGGTGCACCTCGAGCACGGTTCAGCGGCCTGGGAGGTGCTGGAGGTGCTGCGCGAGGCCGGGGTGGCGCCGGCGCGGGTGGTGCTCGCGCACGCGGACCGCAACCTCGACCCGGGCCTGCACGCCGAGCTCATCGCCGCCGGGGCCGTCCTGGGCTACGACGGCGCGGCGCGGCACCGCCAGGCACCGGACTCGGCGATCCTGGACTGCCTGGAGCGCGTGGTGGCCGCGGTGGGGCCGGC
>NZ_JAAALM010000455.1 GCF_009906395.1 Kineococcus indalonis | reverse complement strand
GGCGAGCACCGCGCCGACCTCCACGGAGGCCAGCTGGTCGGGGTCGCCGACGAGCACCAGCCGCGCCTGCGGGCGCAGCGCCGCCAGCAGGTGGGCCACCACCCCCAGCCCCACCATCGAGGCCTCGTCGACGATGACGACGTCGTGGGGCAGGCGGTGCTCGGCGTCGTAGCGGGCGCGCACCGACCCCGGGCGCAGCCCCAGCAGGCGGTGCAGCGTCGAGGCGCTCGCCGCGGACAGGAACGCCGACTGCTCGGGGGTGAACACCGGGGAGCCCGCGGCCGCGGTGACGGCCTCGGTCAGGCGGGCGGCGGCCTTGCCGGTGGGCGCGGCCAGCGCCACGCGCGGCGGGGCGCCGCCGTCGGCCAGGGCGTGCAGGGCGGCCAGCAGCCGGGCCACCGTGGTCGTCTTGCCGGTGCCCGGCCCGCCGCCGAGCACCGCCACGCCCGAGCCCAGGCACACCTGCGCGGCGCGGCGCTGGTCGGAGGACCCCTCCCCGGGCCACAGCCGGTCCAGCACCTCGCGCACCCGGCCGGCGTCGTGGGCGGGCACCTCGGCGGCGCGGCGGCGCAGGTCCTCGGCGACGGCGACCTCCAGGCGCCAGTACCGGTCCAGCCACACCCCGTCGTCCACGACGTGCACGGGCCGCTCCCCCGGCCCGGTGCCCGCGGACGCGCCCGGCCCGGTGCCCGCGGCGTCGTGCACGGCGGTGAGCGGGCTGGCGCGCACCGCCGCCAGCCAGCCGGCCGGTTCGGGCCAGGGGGCCTCGACGGCGCCGACGGCGCCGGTGTCCTCCTCGTCCTCGGGCACGACGGTGCCCGGGGCCTGTCGCAGGTGCAGCACCACGGAGCCGTGGCGCACGGCGCGCACCGCCAGCGCCACCGCCAGCAGCACGCGCTCGTCGCCCTCCCCGGCGACCGCGCCCAGGCGCCGGGCGACGTGGACGTCGGCGGCGCGCAGCAGGCCCAGGGCGTTGAACTCGCGCAGCAGCCCGGTGGCGCTGCGCACCCGCGTGACGGCGCGCTCGACGTCGTCGGCGTCGCGCAGGTGCGCGGCGGCGCCCCCGGGCGCGGCGCCCGGCGCCGTGCCCGGTGCAGTGCTGGGTGTCGTGCTGGGTGTCGTGCTGGGTGTCGTGCTGGGTGTCGTTCCCGGTGCGGTCATCGGCCCCTCCCGGCCAGCAGGTCGGACAGGTCGGTCACCAGCGCCGCCGGCGGGCGCCAGGACCACACCCCCGGCGGGGCGGTGGCCCCGCCGTCCACCCCGGGCAGGCCGGGCCCGCACATGCCGCGCAGGAAGAGGTACAGCACCCCGCCCAGGTGCGTGCCGGGGTCGTAGCCGGGCTGGCGCCAGCGCAGGAACCGGTGCAGCGCCACGCAGTACAGCAGCGCCTGCAGCGGGTAGTGCGCCTCGCGCACGGCCTCGTCGAGGGCCTCGCGCCGGTAGTGCCAGGCGGTGAGCACCTCCCCCGGCCCGGCCAGGCGGTTGGTCTTGTAGTCCACGACGAGGTGCACCGGGCCGGCCGGGCCGCGGCGGCGCAGCACCGCGTCGATCGAGCCGGTGAGGTAGCCGCGCAGCACCTGCCCGCCCAGCTCGGGGACCTCCAGGGCGTCGGCGTAGCGGTGCACCGGGTCGGTCGGGTCCAGGTGGCGGCGCAGCAGGCCCGCGACCTCCCCCAGCAGCGCCCCGTCGCCCTCGCCGGCCGCGTCGCCGCCGGCCAGCGGCAGCTCGAAGTCCAGCTCGGCGAGCCGGTCGGCGGGGGCGAACCCCTCCAGCGCCGCCCCGCCCGCCAGCGGCCCCAGCGGCGTGCGCAGCACCGGCTCCAGCGCGGCGGCCAGCGGGGCGGCCATCGGGCCGGCGAACTGCTCGCGCGCCAGGGCCGCCAGGTGCGCGGGCCGGTCCGGCGCAGCCGGGTCGAAACCCTCCAGGACGGCGTGCACGAGGGTGCCGAAACCGGCGCCGGCGGGCAGGCCCACCAGCGGGGAGGGCACCTCCCGCCAGCGCGCCGCCGCGTCGGGGGCGGTGGGACCGCCGGCGGCGGGCGCGCCCACCGCCTCCAGGTCGGTCTCGTCGACGGTGCCCGGCTCCTCCGGCTCGCTGCGCACCAGCGGCGCCTCGTGCACGCCGCGCGTCAGGCCGCTGTAGGAGGTGCGCCGCCACGCGGCGTCCACGCGCCCGCGGAAGGCGGCCGGCGGCAGCAGCGGCGCGGGCGCGGGCGCGGCCGGCTCGGGCAGGGCCGAGCCGTCCTCGCCGGCGCGCTCCACGCGCACCCCGCCGTCCGGGGCGCCGGCCAAGCGGGTCAGGGCCTCGTGCACGTCGGCGTCGCCGGGCACCGGCACCGACGGCGGCAGGGCGCGCGGGTCCGGCGCCAGCAGCAGGCGGTGCAGGGGGCTCTCGCCGGTGCAGCGCGCCGGCGCCCACCACACCAGCAGCCGGGAGACGGCGCGGGTCAGCGCCACGTACAGCAGCCGCAGCTCCTCCCCGGCGCCCTCGGCGTCCTCGGCCGCGCAGGCGGCGGCGTACCCGGTGCTGCCGGGCCCGCCCACGTGCAGGGTGCGCACCGCGGTGCCGTCCGGGGCGCTCGCGTGCGCCACGGGCAGGCGCTCGCGGCGGCCGCCGCCGGAGGGGGCGTCCCAGCCGAACGGCACGCACACCACGGCGAACTCCAGGCCCTTGATGGTGTGCACGGTGGCGACCTGCACGGCGGCGCGGTCGGTGTCCAGGCGGCGCGAGCGCTCGGTGCCGAGGTCGCCGTCGGCCTCGTCCACCCGCGCGCGCAGCCACGACAGCAGGCCCGCCACGCCGCGCCCGCCGGCGGCGGCCTCGGCGTGCAGGACCTCGCACACGTGGCGCAGGTCCGTCAGGCGCCGCTCGCCGCCGGTGGTGCCCAGCAGCCGCGCCGGCAGGGCGTGCTCCTCGGAGACCGCGGCGAACAGGCCCGCCACGCCGCGCTCGGCGAGCACCGCGGCCCAGGCGCGCAGCCGCACGGCGGCGGCGTCGGTGGCGCGCTCGCCGCCGGCGTCGAGCTCGGCGGCGGTGGAACCCACGAACGCGGACAGCACCAGCCGGCGCACCCGGGCGGTGCGGTGCGGCTGCTCCAGCGCCTCCAGCAGCACCAGCCAGTCGCGCGCCGCGTCGGTGCCGAAGACGCTGGGGCCGCGGCTGAGCACGCACGGCACCCCCGCGGCGTGCAGGGCCTCGCGCACCACCTGCGCCTGGGCGCGGGTGCGCACCAGCACCGCCACGTCCCCGGCGGCCAGCGCCCGCTCCTGCGCACCACCTCCCCCACCACCGACCGCGCCACCGACCGCGC
>NZ_JAAALM010000454.1 GCF_009906395.1 Kineococcus indalonis | reverse complement strand
GGCGGGCGGGGCGGGGGGGCAGCGGTGAGCGCGGCCACCGGCAGCCCCGACCGGCTCGCCACCGGTGCCGCCGGTCCCGGTGCCGCCGTGGAGGCCGCGCTGGCCGCGCTGCGCGCCGGCAAGCCGGTGCTCGTCACCGACGACGCCGACCGCGAGGACGAGGGCGACGCGGTGCTGTCCGCGGCCCTGGCCACCGCCGAGTGGATCGGCTGGACCGTGCGGCACACCTCCGGGATGCTGTGCGCGCCGATGCCCGCCGAGCGCGCCGACGCCCTGGGCCTGCCGCGCATGGTCGAGCGCAACGAGGACTCCCTGCGCACCGACTACACCGTCAGCTGCGACGCCGCGGCGGGGGTGAGCACCGGCATCTCCGCCGCCGACCGCGCCCGCACCGCACGCGTGCTCGCCGACCCCGGCGCCGTCCCGGCGGACCTGGTGCGCCCGGGGCACGTCTTCCCCCTGCGCGCGCGCCCCGGCGGCGTCCTGGAGCGCCCCGGGCACACCGAGGCCGCCGTCGACCTGTGCCGCCTGGCGGGCCTGCCGCCCGTGGGCGTCATCGCCGAGCTCGTCGAGGACGACGGCTCGATGTCGCGGTGGGAGCAGGTCGTGGAGCTCGGCCGGCGCCACGAGCTGCCGGTCCTGACCATCGCGGACCTGCGCGCGCACCTGCGCGCCCGCGGCGACCAGCCGCACGACCAGCCGCACGACCAGCCGCACGACCAGCAGCACGACCAGCAGCACGACCAGCAGCACGACAGGACGGGAGAGGACGCGTGAGCGGAGACGGGAGCCCCGAGATCGAGGTGGACGGCAGCGGCCTGCGGGTGGCCGTGGTCGCCGCCCGCTGGCACCAGGAGGTGATGGACGGCCTGCTGGCCGGCGCCCGCCGCGGCCTGGCCGACTCCGGCGTCGCGGACGTCACCGTGGTGCGCGTGCCCGGGGCCTTCGAGCTGCCCGTGGCCGCCGCCCGCCTGGCGCGCGCCGGCTTCGACGCCGTCGTCGCGCTCGGCGTCGTCATCCGCGGCGGCACCCCGCACTTCGAGTACGTGTGCGACGCGGCCACCGCGGGCCTGACGCAGGTGGCCGTCAGCACCGGCGTGCCCGTCGGCTTCGGCGTGCTCACCGTGGACAACGAGTCGCAGGCCCTGCACCGCGCCGGGCTGCGCGGCTCGCGCGAGGACAAGGGCCGCGAGGCCGTGCTGGCCGCCCTGGAGACCGTCGTGGCGCTGCGCGAGGTCGCCCCGCCGCTGCGCTGAGGCCCGCTCCGGCGCCCGCCGTGCGCGGGCGCCGGGCGGGGACGGCCGCCGGGTGCGCACCGCCTAGACTCAGCCCACGTGAAGACCTTCGACGGCCTGTTCGCCGAGCTGACGGACAAGGCCCGCACCCGCCCCGCCGGCTCGGGCACCGTGCTCGAACTGGACGCCGGCGTGCACGCCATCGGCAAGAAGGTCGTCGAGGAGGCGGCCGAGGTGTGGATGGCCGCCGAGCACGAGTCCGCCGAGCGCACCGCGGAGGAGGTCTCGCAGCTGCTGTACCACCTGCAGGTGCTGATGATCGCCCGCGGGCTCACGCTCGACGACGTCTACGCGCACCTGTGATCGACCCGGTGAGGGGTCGGGAGAGAGAGGGCAGGCCCGTGCTGCGCATCGCCGTCCCCAACAAGGGCTCGCTGTCGGAGGCCGCCAGCGCCATGCTGCGCGAGGCGGGCTACAACCAGCGCCGCGAGGCCAAGGAGCTGCTGCTGGACGACCCGGAGAACAACGCGCAGTTCGTCTTCCTGCGCCCGCGCGACATCGCCCTGTACGTCGGCTCCGGCACCCTCGACGTCGGCGTCACCGGCCGCGACCTGCTGCTGGACTCGCGCGCCCCCGCCGACGAGGTCCTCCAGCTCGGCTTCGCCCGCAGCACCTTCCGCTTCGCCGGTCGGCCCGGCACCGCCTCCTCGGTCGCCGACCTGCAGGGCCGGCGCATCGCCACCAGCTACTCCGGCCTGGTGGGCAAGCACCTGGCCGAGCACGGCGTGAGCGCCGACGTGGTGCACCTCGACGGCGCCGTGGAGACCGCGGTGGCGCTCGGCATCGCCGACGTCGTCGCCGACGTCGTCGAGACCGGCACCACCCTGCGCGCCGCCGGCCTGGAGGTCTTCGGCGAGCCGGTCATGCGCTCCGAGGCCGTGCTGGTGCGCCGCGCCGGCGCGCCCGCCGACCCGGCCGTCGACGTCCTGGTGCGCCGCCTGCAGGGCGTCCTGGTCGCCCGGCAGTACGTGATGGTCGACTACGACTGCCCCAAGGACCTCGTCGAGCGCGCCATCACCGTCACCCCGGGCCTGGAGTCGCCCACCGTGTCCCCGCTGGCGAACCCGGGCTGGGTCGCGGTGCGCGCCATGGTCGAGCGCTCGGCGACCAACCGCGTCATGGACGAGCTGTACGACCTCGGCGCGCGCGCCATCCTCGTCACGAGCATCCACGCCTGCCGGCTGTGAGCGGTGTGAGCGGCGCGGGCCGGGGCGCCGGTGACGCGCCCTTCCGCCCGCGCCGCGCCCGCGCCGTCGGCCTGACCGTCGCCGCCGTGCTCGGCCTGGTCTTCGCCGGCATGGCGGTCGGGCTGGCCCTGTCGCCGAACTCCGGCTGGACGGCCACCGACACCGCCTCCGCGGCGGTCCTCGCCCTGCTGCTGTGCGGCGGGCTGGTGCGCCTGGTGTCGGTGCGCGCCGTGCCCACCGCCGACGCCCTCGTCGTGCGCAACGTCGTCTTCACCCGGCGCGTGGAGTGGGGCGCGATCCTCGCCGTGCGCTTCGGCGGCGACGACCCGTGGCTGACCCTGGACACCGACGACGGCGAGAACCTCGCCGTCATGGCCGTGCAGAAGGCCGACGGCGCCCGCGCCGAGGCCGAGGCCCTGCGCCTGGCGCGGCTGGTCGCCGCCCGCGCCCCGCGCCCGCCGCGCGACTAGGGGGCCGCGGGGCCACCGGTCCGGCCTCCCCCGGGCGCGTCAGTCGCGCAGCACCCGCCAGCCCGCTGCGCCCGACCCGTCCGGGCCCCGCTGCGCGCCGCTGTCCAGCACCACGTCGGCGGTCGCGGCGACGCGGTGCGCGGCGAACAGCGCCTCCTCCTGCACCGCCCAGCGCCGCCAGTGCGGCGCGTACGCGTCCCCGTCGCGGGCCAGCGCCCGCCGGCGGCGCACCGGTGCCGGGGCCCGCACCCACACCAGCAGCTCCGGGCGCACCGGCGTGCACCCGGCGCCCACGCCCTCGACCACGACGGCCCCGGCGGTGCCCGCCGCCGGCACCGGCGCGCGCGGGCCCCAGCGCCCGGCGCTCCAGTCCCAGCGCGGCGGG
>NZ_JAAALM010000453.1 GCF_009906395.1 Kineococcus indalonis | reverse complement strand
CGTCACGACGACGACCCTGCCAGAGCGCCGCGCGGGGGGGCGGGGCAGGATCGTCGTCGTGGACCTGCGCATCTTCACCGAGCCCCAGCAGGGCGCCAGCTACGAGACCCTGCGCCGCGTCGCCGTCGCCTCCGAGGAGGCCGGCTACGACGCCTTCTTCCGCTCCGACCACTACCTGACGATGGGCGGCAGCGGCCTGCCCGGCCCCACCGACGCCTGGACGACCCTGGCGGCCCTCGCCCGGGACACCTCCCGCGTGCGCCTGGGCACCCTGGTCACCTCCGCGACCTTCCGCCACCCCGGCGTCCTGGCGATCCAGGTCGCCCAGGTGGACGAGATGTCCGGCGGGCGCGTGGAGCTGGGCCTGGGCACCGGCTGGTACGAGGAGGAGCACGCCGCCTACGGCATCCCGTTCCCGCCGCTGAAGGAGCGCTTCGAGCGCTTCGCCGAGCAGCTGGCCGTCGTCACCGGCCTGTGGGGCACCCCCGTCGGCGAGACGTTCGACTTCACCGGCGAGCACTACCGGCTCGCGGGCTCCCCGGCGCTGCCCAAGCCCGCCCAGGCGAAGGTGCCGATCATCGTCGGCGGCAGCGGCAAGCGGCGCACCCCCGCCCTGGCGGCGCAGTACGCCGACGAGTTCAACCTGCCCTTCGCCGAGCTGGACGACACCCGCGCCGCCGTGCAGCGCGTGCGTGAGGCCTGCGAGGCGCGCGGCCGCGACGCCGGCGAGATCACGTTCTCGGCGGCGCTGGTGCTGTGCTGCGGCCGGGACGAGGCCGAGGTCGTGCGCCGGGCGGGGGCCATCGGCCGCGAACCCGCCGAGCTGCGCGAGCACGGCCTGGCCGGCACCCCCGCCGAGGTCGTCGACACCATCGGCCGCTACGCGCAGGTGGGCATCACCCGCTTCTACCTGCAGGTGATGGACCTGTCCGACCTGGAGCACCTGGACCTGGTGGCCCAGGAGGTCCGCCCGCAGCTGTGAGCCGCGGCCGGCGGCGCGGCGGGCGGCTCAGCCCGCCAGCCCCGCCGCCGGCAGCAGCTCCTCCACCGCGGCGGCCGCCTCCAGCACGCCCACGCGCCGGCCGGAGGCCGAGGACAGGCTCGCCACGCCCGCGTCGGGCAGCCCGCACGGCACGATCGCCCCGAAGCCGCGCAGGTCGGTGTCGCAGTTCAGCGCGAAGCCGTGCATGGTCACCCCGCGCGCCACGCGCACCCCGATCGCGGCGACCTTCGCCTCGCACCGCCCGCCGGGCACCGCCGGGGCGTCCGTGGCCACCCACACCCCGGTGCGCTCCGGCACCCGGAACGCCTCCACCCCGAAGCGCGCCGCCACGTCGACGAGCAGCTGCTCCACCCGGCGCACGTACCCCACCACGTCCATCGGCGAGCGCAGCCGCACCAGCGGGTAGCCGACCAGCTGCCCGGGCCCGTGCCAGGTGATGCGGCCCCCGCGGTCCACGTCGACCACGGGGGTGCCGTCCGCCGGGCGCTCCCAGGAGTTCGTGCGCTTGCCGGCGGTGTACACCGGTTCGTGCTCCAGCAGCAGCACCGTGTCGCCGCGCTCGCCGGCGGCGACCTGCGCGTGCAGGGCGCGCTGGCGCTCCCACGCCGCGCCGTACTCCACCAGCGCCCCGCCCAGGTCCCAGCGGCTCACCACAGGGGCGTCCGCGCGCACCGTCGTCACGCGGGCAGCCTACGTCCGCGCCCGCGCGCGGCCGGCGCGCCTCAGGACGGCAACCGGCGCGGCTCCACGCGCGTCTCGACGACCTCGCCGCCCTCGCGGCGCACCACGTAGGCCCCCTTCCCGTCGACCTCCGCCACCGCCTCGACCAGCTCGGTGCCCGCGTACACCAGGCCCACGCCGTCGTCGGTGCAGTGCGTCTCGCCCAGCGTGCCGTCGCCGACCAGCGCGTGCACCAGCGGGCGGCGCCGCTCCTCGGAGTCGTAGTGCACGCCGTTGCCGTACGGCAGCAGCCCCAGGCCGTCCGTCACCGCCCGCAGCTCCGGGCCGAAGGAGTCGGTGGTGCCGCCGGTGAACCAGCAGATCGAGCCGGCGCTGACGCCGCCCAGGACGACCCCGGCCCCCCACGCGGCGCGGAACGCGGTGTCCAGCCCGTGCACCCGCCACACGGCCAGCAGGTTCGCCACCGACCCGCCGCCCACCCACACCACGTCCTGGTCGAGCAGGTGCAGCGCGACGTCGTCCACGGAGGGCATCGGGAACAGGTCCAGCACCGTGGTGTCGAACCCGGCGCGCGCCCCGGCGGCGTGCACCTCCGCCGCCCAGCCGCGCTGGTCGCCGCCCGCGGTGCCCAGGTACGTCAGCCGCGGCCGGCGCGAGGACGGCACCTGCGCCAGGCGCACCGCCTCGTGGGCGGTGCCCGCCCACTCCAGGCCCCCGCGCGCGCCGCGCCGCCACCCGCCCGAGGTGGCCACGATCGTGGGCCGCTCAGCCGGCACGGCGGCGCCCCATCCCCAGGTGGGTCAGGACGCCGTCGGCGGCCCGGCGCCCCGCCACCAGCGCCCCCTGCTGCGAGGGGTTCTCGCGGTGGTCGCCGGTGACGAAGATCCCGTCGCCGACCTCCACCGGGCGCGGGCCGTCGAACGGCGGCTCCAGCACCGGCAGGGCGTGCGGCAGCTCGTGCACGGCGATCAGCTCCCAGCCGGAGGTGCTCGCGCCGTAGACGCGCCCCAGCTGGGCGCGCACCCGCGCCTCGGTCTGCGCGGAGGTGTCGCGGCCCAGCAGCAGGGCGGCCACCAGCCCGCGCCGGTCGCCGGCGGGCACGTAGCTGGGCGCCACCGCGGAGACGACCGCGGTGTTGACCACCGGGCCGTCGCGCTCGCCGTCCAGGTGCAGCAGGCGCTCGCGCGAGGCCGGGGCGGGGGAGGAGGGCGTGACGTACCAGAACGCCGACAGGGCGTGCGAGTCCGGCACCTCCACGCGCGGCACCAGGTGGGTGGCGGCGCCGGCGTCGGTGGCCACGACCACCGCGCGCACGTTCACGCCGCCCGCCGTGGTCTCCGCGACGAGCGAGCGCGGCGCCAGCCCCAGGTGGCGCACCTGGGTGCCCAGCACCACCGAGCCGGGCCGCAGCTGCGCGGCCAGCGCCTCCGGCACCGCCTGCACGCCGCCGGTGGGCAGCCCCGGGGTCTCGCGCAGGAAGCTGCGCACCACCAGGTCCACGAAGCGCCGCGAGGTGGTGCCGTCGACCTCGCCGAGCACGCCGGCCAGGAACGGCTCGATGACCGACCGGCGCAGGTCCCCGTGCACCCCCGCCTCGTCCAGGGCCTCGGCCCACCCGCTGTCGGGGCCGCGCAGGTCCCCGGCGCTGAGCACCCGCCCCACCCAGCGCGCCACCGCGGCCTTCTCC
>NZ_JAAALM010000452.1 GCF_009906395.1 Kineococcus indalonis | reverse complement strand
GACGCTGACGCGGATCCTGGTGGACCAGACGCTGGAGAACGCCACACCCCGCGCAGGGCGCCCAGCGCCCCGCCGCGGTGCTCCCGATCACGTCGCCACCCTGCCAGGTCGCAGCGCGCGCGCCACCGGCCGCGCCGCCCGGTCCGCTCGGCACCGCCCGGTCTGCCCGCTCGACGCCGCCCGGCCCGGCGCCTCGCGGGCACCGCGGGCCTGCACTAGCGTCGCCGGCCGTGGCGCAGCGACGGTCCAGCCCCCCGGCCCCCTCCGCGCAGCGGGACCCGCGGCCGGGCGGCACCGGCACCGCCGTGCTGTGGTTCCGCCGCGACCTGCGGCTGCGCGACCACCCGGCGCTGGTGGCCGCGGCCGCCGACGGCGAGGTGCTGCCGCTGTTCGTCCTCGACGACGCCCTGTGGGGCCCCTCCGGCGACGTGCGCCGCGCCCACCTGCTGCGCTCCCTGCGCTCCCTGGACGCCGCCCTGGGGGGGCACCTCGTCGTCGAGCACGGCGACCCCGCCGACGTGGTGCCCCGGGTGGCGCGGCGCGCCGGCGCCGCGCGGGTGCACGTCAGCGCCGACGCGGGCCCCTACGGGCGCCGGCGCGACGACGCCGTCGCGGCCGCCCTGGCCGGCGCCGGGCGCGAGCTGGTGCGCACCGGCACCCCCTACGCCATCGGCCCGGGCACCCTGCGCACCGCCGCCGGCACGCCCTTCCAGGTCTTCAACGCGTACTCGCGCGCCTGGCTCGCCCACGGCGTGCCCGCCCCGGCCCCGCCCGCCCGCGCGCGCTGGGTCCGCGACGGCGGGCCGGGCCTGGACGCGCCCGGCCGGCCCGCCGAACCGGACCTCGGCGGGGTCGAGCTGCCCCCGGCCGGGGAGGACGCCGCCCTGGCGCGCTGGGCCTCCTTCCGCGAGCACGCCCTGGGCGCCTACGAGCACGGCCGAGACCGCCCCGACCTGGACGGCACCAGCCAGCTCTCGCACGCGCTGAAGTGGGGCGAGCTGCACCCGCGGACCCTGCTGCACGACCTGCGCGGGCACGAGGGCCCCGGGGCGGCCAGCTACCGCAGCGAGCTGGCCTGGCGCGACTTCTACGCCGACGTCCTGTGGCACCGGCCCGACAGCGCCCGCGGGTACTACGCCCCCCAGCTGGCGCAGCTGCGCTACGAGAGCCCGGACTCCGAGGCCTTCCGGGCCTGGTGCGAGGGGCGCACCGGCTACCCGGTCGTGGACGCCGGCATGCGCCAGATGCGCAGCGTCGGCTGGGTGCACAACCGCGTGCGGCTGATCGTGGGCAGCTTCCTCGTCAAGGACCTGCACGTGGAGTGGACGCACGGCGGCCGGGAGTTCATGCGCCGCCTGCGCGACGCGGACCTGTCCAGCAACACGCACAACTGGCAGTGGGTCGCCGGCTCCGGCCCCGACGCCGGCCCGTTCTTCCGCGTGTTCAACCCGATCACGCAGGGGCTGAAGTTCGACCCCGAGGGGGAGTACGTGCGCCGGTACGTGCCCGAGCTGCGCCACCTGCCCGGGAAGGCGGCGCACACCCCGTGGGAGGCGGCGGACGGGTACGCCCACGGCTACCCGCAGCGCATCGTGGACCACGCCCGCGAGCGGCGGGTCGCACTGGAGGAGTACGCCCGGGTCCGCGACCGCGACCGCGACCGCGACCGCGACCGGCGCGGCTGAGGCCCGCGCTCCCGCCGGCCCCGCCGACGGGGCCGGCGGGAGCGCACCCGCTCAGGCGGCGCCCAGGGCGTCCTTGACGGGGTCGATGGCGAAGTAGAGGACGAACAGCGCCGCCACCAGCCACAGCAGCGGGTGCACCTGCCGCGCCTTGCCGCGCACGACCTTCAGCAGCACCAGCGCGACGAAGCCGGCGCCGATGCCGGCGCTGATGGAGTACGTGAACGGCATGAGCACGATCGTCAGGAACGCCGGCAGCGCGATCTCCACGTCGTCCCAGTCGATGCTCTTGACCTGGGTCATCATGAGGAAGCCGACCACGACCAGCGCCGGCGTGGCCGCCTCGTAGGGCACGATCGCGACGGCCGGGGCCAGGAACGTCGTCAGCAGGAACGCCACCCCGGTGACCACGCTGGCCAGGCCGGTGCGCGCCCCCTCGCCCACGCCGGTGGCGGACTCGATGAAGCTGGTGTTGCTGGAGACGCCGGCCGCGCCGCCCGCGCTGGCCGCCAGGGAGTCCACCACGAGGATGCGGCGCATGTTGGGCGGGTTGCCCTCGGCGTCGAGCAGGTCCCCCTCCTTGCCGATGGCGACCATCGTGCCCATCGTGTCGAAGAAGTCGGCCAGCAGCAGCGTGAAGACCAGCAGCGCCACGCTGACCACGCCGATGCGCCCGAAGGAGCCCAGCAGGTCGAACCGGCCCAGCAGGGAGAAGTCCGGGGTGTCCACCCACGAGCCCGGCAGCGCGGGCACGTTCAGGCCCCACGCGCGCGGGTCGCGCACCTCCCCGTCGGCGCCGGTGCGCGCGCCCAGGTCGGCGACGGCCTCCACGACGACGGCCAGCACGGTGGCCGCCACGATGCCGACGAGGATGGCCCCGCGCACCCCGCGCGCCATGAGCACGACCGTGAGCAGCAGCCCGGCGACGAACACCAGGGTCGGCCAGCCGGAGAGGAACCCGCCGATGCCCAGCTCCAGCGGTGTGCCGCTGCCGCTGCGCACGAACCCGGCGTCGACCAGCCCGACGATGGTGATGAACAGCCCGATGCCCACGCTGATCGCCGTCTTCAGCTGCGCGGGCACCGCGTGGAAGACGGCCTCGCGGAAGCCGGTGAGGACCAGCACGAGGATGATCAGGCCCTCGATGACCACCAGGCCCATCGCGTCCGGCCACGTCATGCCCGGCAGCGCCGCGACGCCGAAGGCGATGAACGCGTTGAGCCCCAGGCCCGTGGCCAGCGCCAGCGGGTAGTTGCCGACCACGCCCATGAGGATCGTCATGACGCCGGCGACCAGGGCCGTGCCGGCCGCCACGGCCGCCAGGTCGGGGGCGTCGCCGCCGCCGAGGAAGGCCCCCGTGCTGTCGGGCTGGGTGCCGATGATCAGCGGGTTGAGCACCACGATGTAGGCCATCGTGAAGAACGTCGCGAGCCCGCCGCGGACCTCGCGGGCCACGGTGGAGCCGCGCTCGGAGACGCGGAAGAAGCGGTCCAGCGCCGAGCGCGGGCGCGGGGGACTGGTACGGGTGGCCATGGAGCACCTCGGGGGGTCTGCGGAGCGAGGGGCGGCCGCGACGTCGAGGCCGTCAGGATCCTGCCAGAGCCGGGCCCGGGGCCGGTGCCACCGCAGCGGTGGGTGAGCGCCCGCGACGCGGGGTCACCGGTGGCGCGGGGCCACCGGCGGCCCCGCGC
>NZ_JAAALM010000451.1 GCF_009906395.1 Kineococcus indalonis | reverse complement strand
CGTCCAGCGCCACCCCGGCGCCGGCCGCGGCCACCACGACCCCCGCCGCGGCCACGAGCGCGCTCAGCCGTGAGGGGCCCCGCCGCCGGCGCCGCTGCACGGCCAGGTCCGCCACCGGCGCCGCGCCCGCGGGCGGCTCCTGGGCGGTCGCCGCCACCGCCGCCAGCACCGAGGCGCGCAGCCGCTCCGGCGGCGGCACCGCCGAGGCCACCCCCAGCCGGGACGCCGCCTCCCGCAGCGCGTCCGCCTCCCGGCGCTCCGCGGGGTCGCGGCGCAGCCGCTCCTCGTAGGCGGCGCGCTCGTCGTCGTCGAGGGCGTCCAGCGCCCAGGCCCCCGCCAGGGGACCCTCGTCGTCGCCGTGCGGGGGCAGCGCCCCGCGCTCCTCGTCCCGCTCGCCGCTCACGCGCGCACCCCCATCGCGTCGCGCAGCCTCGCCAGCCCGTCGCGCAGCCGCGTCTTCACCGTGCCCAGCGGCACGTGCAGCTCCTGCGAGATCTGCACGTGGGTGCGCCCGCCGAAGTACGCCAGGTCCACGGCCTGCCGCTGCACCGGGGTGAGGACCCCGAGGGCGCGCTGCACCTCCTCGTGCTCGAGCAGCACCTCGACCTCCTCGCTGACGCTGTCGTAGGGGGAGACCTCCCGGACCCCGTAGCGCTCGTCGCGCTCGGTGCCCGCCCGGCTGGAGCGCACCCGGTCCACCGCGCGCCGGTGGGCCATCGTGACCACCCACCCGCGGGCGCTGCCGCGGCCGGGGTCGAAGCGGGCGGCGGTGCGCCACGCCTCCAGGAACACCTCCTGCGCCACCTCCTCCGACTGCGCCGGGTCGCGCAGCACGCGCAGGACCGTGCCGTGCACGGCCGCCGCCGTCGCGTCGTAGAACGCGGCGAACGCGGCCTGGTCGCCGCGGGCCGCGGCGGCGAGCGCGGCGTCCGCGTCGCCCCGCTCCGCGGCGCCGGCGGCGCGGGGACGGGAGGTGGTCATCACCACCACTGTCCCACCTCCCCTCCCCGTCGTCCGAACCGGTGCCGCGACCGCGCCGCCCTCCAGGAGACCCGCTGGAGGACCCGCGCCGGCGTCACGCCGGGGGCATCAGCACCGAGTCGACCAGGTACACGGTCGCGTTGGCCGTCTGCACGCCGCCGCAGATCACGTTCGTGGAACCGTTCACCGTCAGCGCCTCGGGGGTCCCGGACACCTCCAGGTCCTGGCCCTCCAGCGTCGTGTGGGTGCCCACGACCTCCTCGGGCGTCAGCTGCCCCTGCACCACGTGGTAGGTCAGGATCTCCTGCAGCGTCGCGCTGTCCGTCTTCAGGCCCTCGACCGTGGCCGCCGGCACCTTCGCGAAGGCGTCGTCGACCGGCGCGAACACCGTGTACTCGCCGCCGTTGAGGTCGTTGACGAGGTTCACCTGCGGGTTCAGCTGACCCGACACCGCCTGCGTCAGCGTCGTCAGCAGCGGGTTGTTCGACGCGGCGGTGGCCACCGGGTCGGCGGCCATGCCGGACACCGACGCCGGGCCCGAGGCGTTCGCCGCGGCGTAGTCCGCGCAGCCCGGGCCGACGGGCGTGCTCATCATCGACGCGCCCGCCGACTCCGAGGGCGTCGCCATCGGCGCGCTCGACGAGGAGGTGCTCGACGAGCTGGACGTGTCGCTGCCCGCGGTGGAGGCGGTGTCGTTCCCGCCGCAGGCGGCCAGCCCCAGGGTCGTGGTCGCCACGAGGGCCAGCAGGGTTCCGGTGCGCTTCACGGGGTCGTTCCCTTCCTCGGTTTCCGGCCGGAGTTCCCGGTCGGTCGTTCACGAGGGGTTCGGAACCCCGGGCGCCGTGGATGGGTCCGGGTTCCTCCGTCACCCGTTCGGGGCAGTGGGCCGAGTCCTCCCGAGGTCGGCGCGGGGTCCGGGTGGGAACCCGGGGAACCCTCAGCGCGCCGTGGCGCGCACCGCGGCCTCGTACTGCGCGCGGTCGAACGTGAAGTCCCGCAGTTCGCGGTAGTCCCAGTCGCGGAACCCGTGGCGGTAGCCGGACCAGGTGACGGTGTCCTCGTCGACGGTGACGAGGGCGGAGAACGGCCAGCAGCTCCACTCACCGCACCCGCAGCCCAGCAGGACGGTGTCGCCCTCGGAGGCGCTGAGCACGGGTTCGCCGAGGTAGTGCTTCGCGGGCCAGCGGACCGCGTCCTCCAGCAGGCCGTGGTAGCTGCCTGCGAGGCCGGGGCTGCCCTGCCGGCGCGCGAACGGCAGTTCCACCTTGCGCAGCAGGTCCGTCAGCGGGACGCCGCTGAGGTGCGGCACGACCGCCGGCAGCACGGTCCCCTCGCCGAACGCCTGCCGCACGGTCCGGAACTCGATGCGCTCCACCGTCCGATCGTAGGACCGGAGTCGGGCACGAGCGGGGTTCCGCGCCGAGGATGTGCAGAGGCCGGCGGGGTGGAGGGCTACTCGACCGTCACGGTCACCGAGTCGTACCCGCTGGAGCCGTTCGGGACGGGCGCGACGACGTCGTCGGTCTGCGGGGTGCCGGTGCCGTCGGTGGCGCGCACCTCCAGGACGTGCCCGCCGGGTTCGGCGTCCCAGTCGAGCACCCACTGGCACCAGGTGTCGCTGGAGGCGGAGGGCAGCAGCTTCGCCGGCTGCCACTCGCCGCGGTCGACGCGCACCTCGACGGCGCGCACGCCGCGGCGCTGGGCCCAGGCGACGCCGGCGACGGGGACGCGGCCGGCGCGCACGGTGGCGAAGGAGCGGGGCACGTCGATGCGCGAGGCGGTCTTGATGGGGGCCTTCTCCGCCCAGCCGCGCTCGGTCCAGTAGGCGGTCCTGTCGGCGAAGCGGGTGACCTCGATGTCGGTGACCCACTTGCAGGCGGAGACGAACCCGTACAGGCCGGGGATGACCATGCGCACGGGGAAGCCGTGCTCGCGCGGGAGGGGCTCGCCGTCCATGCCCACGACGAGCAGGGCGTCGCGCCCGTCGGTGGCCTCGGCGAGGGGGGCGGAGAGGGTGAACCCGTCGGTGCTGGTGGCGAGGAGCATGTCGGCGCCGTCGCGCACGCCGGCGCGGCGCAGCAGGTCCGCCAGCGGGTGCCCGAGCCACTTCGCGTTGCCGACGTAGTCGCCACCGACCTCGTTGCTGACGCAGGTCAGGGTGATCCAGCGCTCGCGCAGCGGCAGGGCGAGCAGGTCGTCGTAGGTGAGGGTGATCTCCTGGTCGACCTCGCCGTGCAGGCGCAGCGTCCAGTCCTCGGCGCGCACGTCGGGCACGACCAGGGCGGTGTCGACGCGGTAGAAGTCCTTCGTCCCGGTGGCGTAGGGGGTGAGCCCGGCGCGGACCTGCTCGACCGGGTCGAGGCCGGTGGGCAGCGGCGGGCTCACCCCCTACGCC
>NZ_JAAALM010000450.1 GCF_009906395.1 Kineococcus indalonis | reverse complement strand
GGAGGGGTGCGGTGGACGTCGAGGTGCGGCACGAGGAGGGCGGCGGCGCCCGGGTCGCGGCGCGGGGCGTGGAGGACCTGGCGCGGCTGTCCGCGACGGTGGCCGCCGACGCCCCGGCCGACGCGGTGGACGGGGCGCTGCGCGACGCGGGGGCCGGTCACCTGGACGCCGGCGGTGAGCACGCCTGGTTGCGGCTGAGCTGGTTGCGCGCGCAAGGGCCGGACGCGCCGGGGTGGCTGGAGGGCTTCGCCGGGATGGTGTCGTACGCGACGTCGAGGGGCTGGACGAGCGAGGACGGCACGCTGGTGCGCGCGCACGTCGAGCGGGCCTGAGCCGGGGCGCGGCGGACCGGGCGCCGCGGGGCCGGGCGCCGCGGGACCGGGCGCCGCGGGACCGGGCGCCGCGCAGGGGGGATGATGGGGTGCCCCTGTCCCGCCGAGCCCGGAGGTGCTGTCATGGCCAGGCGCCGCGTCCCGCTGTCGTCCCTGGGGCGCCGAGGTGCGGTCCCGTCCACGCGCAACCTCGCCCAGGACGGCGCGATCCCCTCCGCCCCGCTGGGGCGCAGCAGCATGGTGGACTCCGGGGTGTACGAGCGCGGCGCGCGCGTCGCCTCGCCGGGCACGCTGGCCGACACCTACCGCTGCCTGCACGAGGACGAGGCGCGCATCGCGTGGATCGGGCTGTACCGGCCCTCGGCCACGGAGCTGGGCTCGCTGGCGCGGGAGTTCGGGCTGCACGAGCTGGCCGTGGAGGACGCGATCGTGGCGCACCAGCGCCCGAAGCTGGAGCGCTACGGCGACACGCTGTTCGTGGTGCTGCGCGCGGCGCGCTACGACGACGCCGCCGAGGAGGTGGAGTTCGGCGAGCTGCACCTGTTCATCGGCCCGGACTTCGTGGTGACGGTGCGGCACGCGGAGTCCCCGGACCTGGCGCAGGTGCGCCGCCGCATGGAGCGCGACCCGGAGATGCTCGCGCTGGGCACCGAGGCGGTGCTGTACGCGATCCTCGACGCCGTCGTCGACGGCTACGCGCCGGTGCTGCGCGGGCTGGAGAACGACATCGACGAGATCGAGGTGCAGGTCTTCGACGGCGACCCGAAGGTGTCCCGGCGCATCTACGAGCTGTCCCGGGAGGTGGCGAACTTCCAGCGGGCGGTGGTGCCGCTGGGGGCGGTGCTGCAAGGGCTGACGCACGGGTTCGAGAAGTACCGGGTGGACGAGGAGCTGCAGCGCTACCTGCGCGACGTCGCCGACCACGTGACCGTGGCCGCCGAGCGCATCGAGAACTTCCGCAGCCAGCTGCGCGACATCCTCACGGTGAACTCGACCCTGGTGGCGCAGCGGCAGAACGAGGAGATGCGCTCGCTGACGGAGGCCAGCTACGCGCAGAGCGAGGAGGTCAAGAAGATCTCCTCGTGGGCGGCGATCCTCTTCGCCCCGACCGTGGTGGCGGGCGTCTACGGCATGAACTTCTCGCACATGCCGGAGCTGGACTGGACGTACGGGTACCCGCTGGCGCTGGCGCTGATGTTCGGCACCTGCTTCGTGCTGTACCACCTGTTCAAGCGGCGCGGCTGGTTGTGAGGCGGTGGCCCCGGCGGGGTGCCGGGGTCACCGCGCCGAGGGTCAGCCGGGGTAGTCGGCCACGTGGACCGGCTGCCCGGTCCGGGAGGTGTCGGCCGCCTCGCCGACGCCGTTGACGACGTGGTCGATGGTGCCGGCGGCGAGGTTCACCGTCATCACGTGGTGCAGGCGCACGCCGGGGCGCTGCGGCACCTCGAACCCGTTCTCGGTGTGGATGCCGGGGTTGTTCTGGTTGAAGACGTACACGCCGCCGCCGCTGAGGCTGTGCCGCTGCACGTGGTCGGCGACCTTGTACCCGGCCCAGCCCTCGACGCCGTCGTGGCTCCAGTCGGCCTGGGTGGGCGGGTCGTAGGGCAGCTCGTTCTGGTAGAGGATCGTGGTGCCGTCCTCGCCGTTCCAGACGGTGTTGTACTGCTGGAAGTGCTCGACGAACAGGCCGGTGGCGGTGACGCGGTCGCCGTTGACGACGACGCCGTTGCGGGCGGTGTTGGTGCGCCAGCGCTCGGTGTCCCCGGAGAAGCCCTCAACGCCGTGGTCGGCGCGCCACACCCAGGTGTGGTCGATGAGCACATCGTCGCTGTTGACCTCCAGGGCGGTGCGGGTGCGCCCGACGTGCGGGCCGCCGACGCGGAAGTACACGTCCGACAGGGTGGTGGGGTCCACCGCGCGGCCGGGGCGGCCGTGCTGCGGGTGCCCGTCGCGCTCGGAGCCGCGGCCGCGCTGCTCGCCCACCCGCAGCAGGGCGGGGGACTCCACGGTGCCGGCGTCGATGGTCACCCCGGCCACGACGACGCCGGGGACGTCGGCGACGGTGAGCGGGACGGCGCCGCCGACGGAGGTGAGGGTGGCGTGCCCGAGGCCGAGGACGACGGTCCCGGCGCGCTTGACGGCGATGCTGCGGTCGACGTCGTACACGCCGGGGGTGAGCAGCAGGTTCTTGCCGCGGGCGAGCTCGGCGTTGATGCGCTGCACGGGCGAGGACGGGGTGGCGACGTAGAAGTCGGACAGCGGCAGGGTGCGCCCGGCGGTGGTGCCCTCGTCCCAGGAGACGCCGCGGGTGTCGCGCTGCGCGGAGGGCACGCGGACCTGGTAGCGGTCGTGGCGGTCGACGAACAGGTAGGGCTTCTCGCGGCTGACGGGGGTGGTCTCGAAGGTGGTGTAGGGCGGGTCGGGGTACCCGCTGTCGTCGGGGGCGCCCTCGACGCCGGAGAACACCTGGTTCCAGACGGCGTTGCTCCACTGGTCGAGCTCGCTGTTGCGGGTGTACCACTGCTGCTGCGAGCCGTTGGTGACGACACCCGCGCGGGAGTCGGCGATGTAGCCGCCGCTGGCGTACTGCGGGCCGGCGGTGCAGTAGTCCATGAGGGAGAACGTGCCGTCGCGCACGTCGACGCGGCGCACCGAGACGGCCTGGGAGACCGCCCAGAAGTTCGCCCCGGCGCGGCAGCCGTCCTGCCCGGCGCCGTTGACGTCGATGGTGAGGTTGGACAGGGTGCGCCAGAAGTTCACCAGCGCCAGGCAGTTGCTGGTGCCGTCGTCCTCCAGGCAGCGGTTGTAGACCTCGACCTTGCCGTTGATGGTGACGTCGGACGGGGAAGCGCCCAGGCCGGCGACCTCCGTGTAGTACCCGACGCGGAACTGCAGGGGTTTCTCGTCGGTGCCGTAGGTGCCGGGCTTGAACAGCAGCGCGTGCCGGCCGGTGCCCATCTCGGCGTCGATCTGCTGGGCGTTGACGGCGTCCACGGTCGCCTGGATCTGCTCGACCGGCATGCTGGGGTCGAACACGGTGACGCCGGGCAGGGT
>NZ_JAAALM010000044.1 GCF_009906395.1 Kineococcus indalonis | reverse complement strand
CGGTGGCCGCCGCGAGCGACCTCGAGGAGCTCAAGGCCGCCCGCCTCGCCCACGCCGGGGACCGCAGCCCGCTGGCGCTGGCCAACCGGGCCATCGTCTCGCTGCCCGGGCCGGAGAAGGCCGCCGCCGGCAAGCGCGTGGGCGCCGCCCGCGGCCGCGTGAACCAGGCCCTCGCCGCCCGCACCGAGGTGCTGCGCGCGCACGAGGAGGAGCGCGCGCTGCGCGCGGAGGTCGTCGACGTCACCCTGCCGGCGCGTCGCCCCGAGCGCGGGGCGCGCCACCCGCTGCCGCTGCTCATGGAGCGCGTGGCGGACGTGTTCACCGCGATGGGGTGGGAGGTGGCCGAGGGGCCCGAGGTCGAGGCGGAGTGGTTCAACTTCGACGCCCTGAACTTCGACGCCGACCACCCCGCCCGGCAGATGCAGGACACCTTCTACGTCGCCGACGAGCGCGGCGGCGCCGGCTCGGGCCTGGTGCTGCGCACGCACACCTCCCCGGTGCAGGCGCGCTCGCTGCTGACGCGCGGCGTGCCGCTGTACGTGGTCTGCCCCGGCAAGGTGTTCCGCACCGACGAGCTGGACGCCACCCACACGCCGGTGTTCCACCAGCTGGAGGGCATCGCGATCGACGAGGGCCTGACGATGGCCCACCTGAAGGGCACCCTGGACCACTTCGCGCGCGCCATGTTCGGCGACGCGGTGGAGACCCGCTGGCGCCCGGCGTTCTTCCCGTTCACCGAGCCCAGCGCCGAGCTGGACCTGCGCTTCTCCCTGGGCCGGGAGGCCGAGCGCGGCTGGATCGAGTGGGGCGGGTGCGGGATGGTCAACCCGAACGTGCTGCGCGCGTGCGGGGTCGACCCGGAGCGCTACCAGGGCTTCGCCTTCGGGATGGGGATCGAGCGGACCCTGATGTTCCGCAACGGGGTGACGGACATGCGCGACATGGTGGAGGGCGACGTGCGGTTCAGCCGGGCGTTCGGCGTGGAGGACCTCTCGGCGTCGGGGGTGGCCGACGTCCTGGGCGGCCGCGTCCCGGCCGCCGCCGGCGAGGGCGAGGGCGAGCTCTGATGCGCGTCCCCCTGAGCTGGCTGGCCGAGCACGTCGAGCTGGAGCCCGGCGCGCGCGGAGCGGACGTGGCCGCGGCCCTGGTGCGCGTGGGCCTGGAGGAGGAGGGCGTGCACACCTCCGACGTGACGGGCCCGCTCGTCGTCGGCCGGGTGCTCGACCTCGTGCCCGAGGCGCAGAAGAACGGCAAGACCGTCAACTGGTGCCACGTCGACGTCGGCGCGCAGCACAACGGCCCCGACGGGCACCGCGGCATCGTCTGCGGCGCGCACAACTTCACCGCCGGCGACAGCGTCGTGGTCGCGCTGCCCGGCGCGGTGCTGCCCGGCGGCTTCGCCATCGCCTCGCGCAAGACGTACGGGCACGTGTCCGACGGGATGATCTGCTCGGCCAAGGAGCTGGGCCTGGGCGCGGACCACTCCGGCATCATCGTGCTGGAGCGCCACCTGCCCGGCGCGCAGCTCTCCCCGGGCCAGGACGCGCTGGCGCTGCTCGGCCTGGACGAGGAGGTCGTCGAGGTCAACGTCACCCCCGACCGCGGGTACTGCTTCAGCGTGCGCGGCGTCGCGCGCGAGTACGCCCACGGCACCGGCCGCCCCGTCGCGCAGGTGTTCCGCGACCCCGTCGCCGTGGAGGTGCCGGCCGCGGGCGGGCCGGGGTACCCGGTGCGCCTGGCCGACGACGCGCCGGTGCGCGGCGCGGCCGGCTGCGACCGGTTCGTGGTCCGCGCGGTGCGCGGCATCGACCCCTCCGCCCCGACGCCGCGGTTCATCGCCGACCGGGTCCGCCAGGCCGGCATGCGCTCGATCTCGCTGGCCGTGGACGTCACGAACTACCTCATGCTGGAGACCGGCCAGCCGCTGCACGCCTACGACCTGGCGCAGCTGCAGGGCGAGCTGGTGGTGCGCCGCGCCCGCGCGGGGGAGCGGCTGACCACCCTCGACGACGTCGAGCGGGTGCTGGACCCCGAGGACCTCCTCATCACCGACGAGGTGCCCGGCGACCCGGCCACCTCGCGGGTGCTCTCGCTGGCCGGCGTCATGGGCGGGGCCAGCACCGAGGTGTCGGCGGCCACCACGGACGTGCTCGTGGAGGCGGCGCACTTCTCACCCGTCTCGATCGCGCGCACCGCCCGCCGGCACAAGCTGCACACCGAGGGCGCCAAGCGCTGGGAGCGCGGGGTGGACCCGTCGATGACCGCGCAGGTGGCGGAGCGGGCGGTGCGCCTGCTCGTCGAGCACGGCGGCGGCACCGCCGACCCGGCGGCCACCGACGTCGGCCGGCCCGCCGCGCCGCGGGCGCTGTCGATGCCCGTGGCCCTCGTCGAGCGGGTCGTCGGCGCGCCGTTCACCGAGCGCGAGGTCGTCGGCGCGCTGGAGGAGATCGGCTGCACCGTCGCGCGGCAGGGCGCGGAGCTGAGCGTGGTGCCCCCGAGCTGGCGCCCGGACCTGGCCCAGCCGGTGGACCTGGTGGAGGAGGTCGCGCGCCTGCGCGGCTACGACGCGATCCCCTCGGTGCTGCCGGCCGCCCCGGCCGGCGCGGGCCTGAGCGCCGGGCAGCGCGCGCGGCGCTCGGCGGCGCGCGCGCTGGCCGACGACGGCTTCGTGGAGGTGCTGTCCTACCCGTTCGTGGCCGCCTCCGTGCACGACGCGCAGGGCCTGCCCGCCGACGACCCGCGCCGGCGCGCGCTGCGCCTGGCGAACCCGCTGTCGGAGCAGCAGCCGCTGATGCGCACCAGCGTGCTGGACTCGCTGGTGGAGGTGGCGCGCCGCAACGTCTCGCGGGGCCTGCGCGACCTGGCCCTGGTGGAGTTCGGCGCCGTGACGCACCCGCGCCCGGGCACCGGGCCGGCCCCGCTGCCGGGCGTGGCGCAGCGCCCCGGCGAGCAGGAGCTGACCGCGCTGCTGGAGGCGGTGCCGCCGCAGCCGCTGCACGTGGCCGGGGTGCTCACGGGCACCCGGCGCCCCCCGGGCGCCGCCGCGGACGGCTTCGCCCGCGAGGCCGAGCCGGTGCTGTGGGCCGACGCGGTGGACGCCGCGCGCACGGTCGCCGCGGCGCTGGGCGTGCGCGTCGTCGTCGAGGCCGCCGAGCGCGCGCCGTGGCACCCGGGCCGGTGCGCGCGGGTGAGCACCGCGGCGGGGCACCTCGTCGGGCACGCCGGCGAGCTGCACCCGGCGGCGCTGGCCGCGCTGGAGCTGCCGGCGCGCTCGGCGGCCTTCGAGCTGGACCTGGACGTGCTGCTGGCGCAGGTCGGCGCGCCCCCGCAGGTGGCGCAGCTGTCCGGGTACCCGGCGGCCACCCAGGACGTCGCGCTGGTGGTCGAGGACGGCGTGGCCGCAGCCGCGGTCGAGGCCGCGCTGCGCGAGGGCGCCGGCGAGCTGCTGGAGGACGTGCGCCTGTTCGACGTCTACACCGGCGCGCAGGTCGGCGAGGGCCGCAGGTCGCTGGCGTACGCGCTGCGCTTCCGCGCGCCGGACCGCACCCTGACGGCGGAGGAGGCCAGCGCGGCCCGCGAAGCGGCGGTGGCCGAGGCCGCCCGCCGCACCGGGGCGGTGCAGCGTGCCTGACCGGGTGCCCGAGGGGGTGCTCGAGGGGGTCGCGCTGGTCACCGGCGCCAGCCGCGGCATCGGCCGCGAGCTGGTGCTGGGCCTGGCCCGCGCCGGCTGGGCCGTGGGCGCGCTGGCGCGCGACGCGGTGGCCCTGGACGAGGTGGTGGAGGAGGTCACCGCCGCCGGCGGGCGGGCGGTGGCCACCGCCGTGGACGTGACCGACGCGCGCGCCGTCGCGGCGGCCGTGCACGCGCTGGAGTCCGAGCTGGGCGGGGCCAGCCTGCTGGTGAACAACGCCGGGCGCATCGAGGCCGACGAGGCGGCGCCGTGGGAGGCGGACCTGGAGGAGGTGCGCCGCGTGGTGGAGGCCAACGTGCTGGGCCCCTTCCACCTGGTGCGCGCGGTCGTGCCGGGCATGGTGGCGCGCGGCGGCGGCCGCGTGGTCGACCTCAGCTCCGGCGCGGCGCACAAGGACTCCCCGGTGCACGCGGCGTACGGCGCGAGCAAGGCGGCGCTGTTCCGCCTCGGCGGGGCGCTGAGCGCGGCCGGTCGCGAGCACGGCGTGCTGGCCTTCGAGGTCTCGCCCGGCGTGGTGCGCACGGGCATGACCACCTCGATGGCCCAGCACTCCGAGCGCACCGAGTGGACCGACCCGGCCGACGTGCTCGCGCTGGTCCTGGCGGTGGCGCGCGGGGAGCTGGACGCGTGGGCCGGGCGGCTGGTGCGCGCGGGCGTGGACACCCCGGCGTCCCTGGCCGCGGCGGCGCGCGCGGGCCTGCCGGACGGGGCGCGGGTGCTGGGCCTGCTGCCGTACGGGCCGGGGGACCCGCTGGCCTGACCACTGATGCATGGATACGCGTCAACGTGTATGGTCATGCGCATGGAGACGGACAGGCGGCTGAAGGTCGCCGTCGCGGGCGCCAGCGGCTACGCCGGCGGTGAGCTGCTGCGGCTGCTGCTGCAGCACCCGCACCTGGAGATCGGCGCCCTGACCGGCGCCTCCAACGCCGGCACCGCGCTCGGCGAGCTGCAGCCGCACCTGCTGCCGCTCGCCGAGCGCGTCCTGCAGCCCACCACGGCCGAGGTCCTCGCCGGGCACGACGTGGTCTTCCTCGCGCTGCCGCACGGGCACTCCGCCGCCGTGGCCGCGCAGCTGGGCGAGGACGTGCTCGTCGTGGACTGCGGCGCCGACCACCGGCTCACCGACGCCGCGCAGTGGCAGCGCTTCTACGGCTCCGAGCACGCCGGCAGCTGGCCGTACGGCCTGCCCGAGCTGCCCCTGGCCGGCGGCGGCAAGCAGCGCGAGCGCCTGGCCGGCGCGCGCCGCGTCGCGGTGCCCGGCTGCTACCCCACCAGCGTCAGCCTGGCCCTGGCGCCGGGCTTCGCCGCGGGCCTGCTGGCCGGCGAGGACGTCGTCGTGGTCGCCGCCTCCGGCACCTCCGGCGCCGGCAGGAGCCTCAAGCCGCACCTGCTCTCGGCGGAGGTCATGGGCTCGATGAGCCCCTACGGCGTCGGGGGCGGGCACCGCCACACCCCCGAGATCGAGCAGAACCTGGCGCTGGCCGCCGGCGGGCCGGTGTCGGTGTCCTTCACCCCGACGCTGGCGCCGATGCCGCGCGGCATCCTGGCCACCTGCACCGCGAAGCTCGCCCGCGGCGCGGACGCCGCCGACGTGCGCGCGGCCTGGGAGCGGGCGTACGCCGGTGAGCCGTTCGTGCACCTGCTGCCCGAGGGCCGCTGGCCCACCACCGCCGCGGTCCTGGGCGGCAACTGCGCCGTGCTGCAGCTGGCCGTGGACGAGCACGCCGGCCGCGTCGTCGTCGTGGCCGCCATCGACAACCTCACCAAGGGCACCGCGGGAGGAGCCGTGCAGAGCGTCAACGCCGCCCTCGGGCTGGACGAGACCACCGGGCTGAGCGCGGCGGGGGTGGCGCCGTGAGCGTCACCGCCCCCGCGGGCTTCCGCGCCGCCGGCGCCACCGCGGGCCTGAAGCCCAGCGGCAGGCCCGACGTCGCCCTCGTCGTCAACGACGGCCCCCTCGACGCCGCCGCCGCGGTCTACACCTCCAACCGCTGCAAGGCGCACCCGGTGCTGTGGAGCGAGCGCGCCAGCGCCGACGGCCGGCTGCGCGCGGTCGTGCTGAACTCCGGCGGCGCGAACTGCTTCACCGGCCCGGCCGGCTTCCAGACCACCCACGCCACCGCCGAGCTGGTCGGCGAGCTGCTCGGCTGCGGCGCCGCCGACGTCGTGGTGTGCTCCACCGGCCTGATCGGCGTGCAGCTGCCCCGCGAACGCCTCCTGGAGGGCGTGCGCGCCGCGCACGGCGCCCTGTCCGCCGACGGCGGCGCGGACGCCGCCACGGCGATCATGACGACCGACACGGTCTCCAAGCAGGTCGTCGCCCACGGCGGCGGGTTCACCGTCGGCGGCACGGCCAAGGGCGCGGGCATGCTCGCGCCGGGCCTGGCCACGATGCTCGTGGTCCTGACCACCGACGCCGTCGCCGAGCCGGCCGACCTGGACCGGGCCCTGCGCGCGGCCACCCGCACCACCTTCGACCGCGTCGACTCCGACGGCTGCATGTCCACCAACGACACCGTGGTCCTCCTGGCCAGCGGCGCCTCCGGCGTGCGGCCCGAGCCGGCCGAGCTGGACGCCGCCGTGCACCGCGCGTGCGCCGAGCTGGCCCGCATGCTCGTCGCCGACGCCGAGGGCGCCGACCACGACATCGCCGTGGAGGTCGTCGGCGCGGCCAGCGAGGCCGACGCTGTGGAGGTGGGCCGCTCCGTGGCCCGCAACAACCTCTTCAAGGCCGCGGTGTTCGGCAAGGACCCCAACTGGGGCCGCGTCCTGGCCGCCGTGGGCACCACCTCCGCCGAGTTCGACCCGCAGGCGCTGGACGTCAGCCTCAACGGCGTGCCCGTGTGCGTCGGCGGCGCCCCCGGCGCCGACCCGGCCGAGGTCGACCTGGCGCCCCGCGAGGTGCGCGTGCGCATCGACCTGCACGCCGGCGCGCACAGCGCCACCATCTGGACCAACGACCTCACCCACGCCTACGTCCACGAGAACAGCGCCTACTCCACATGAGCGGACCGACGGACCTGACGAACCTGACGGCGGAGGACAAGGCGGGCGTGCTCGTCGAGGCCCTGCCCTGGCTGCAGAAGTGGCACGGCGCCCTCGTCGTGCTCAAGTACGGCGGCAACGCCATGGTCGACGAAGAGCTCAAGCGCGCCTTCGCCGAGGACGTGGTGTTCCTGCGCACCGCGGGCCTGCGACCGGTCGTCGTGCACGGCGGCGGCCCGCAGATCTCCTCGATGCTGCAGCGCCTGGGCATCGCCAGCGAGTTCCGCGGCGGCCTGCGCGTGACGACCCCCGAGGCGATGGAGGTCGTGCGGATGGTGCTCGTGGGCCAGGTCGGCCGCGAGCTCGTCGGCCTGCTCAACGCCCACGGACCCCTGGCCGTGGGGCTGTCCGGCGAGGACGGCGGCCTGCTGCGGGCCACGCGCCGCAGCGCCCTCGTCGACGGCGAGCTCGTCGACGTCGGCCTCGTCGGCGACGTCGTGGGGGTGGACCCGGCCGCGGTGAACGACCTGCTGGACGCCGGGCGCATCCCCGTCATCTCCACGATCGCCCCCGAGGTCGACGACGACGGCCGGCCCGTGCCGGGCTCGGTGCTCAACGTCAACGCGGACACCGCGGCCTCGGCCATCGCCGTCGCCCTGGGCGCGCAGAAGTTCGTCGTCATGACCGACGTCGCGGGCCTGTACGCGGACTGGCCCGACCGGCGGTCCCTGGTCAGCGAGATCACCTCCGGGGAGCTGGCCCAGCTCCTGCCGTCCCTGGAGTCGGGCATGGCGCCCAAGATGGAGGCGTGCCTGCGCGCGGTGCGCGGCGGCGTGCCCCGCGCCACGGTCATCGACGGCCGGCTGGCGCACTCGGTCCTGCTGGAGGTCTTCACGTCCTCCGGCAACGGCACGATGGTCGTGCCGTGAGCGCCCAGGGAGGCGGAACGGTGGAGCTGTCGGAACGGCCCGAGGCCCTGCCCGTCGCGGAGGGCGGCGCGGCGGCGTGGCTGCAGCGCTACTCCTCGGCGGTGATGGGCACCTACGGCACCCCCCAGCGCGTCCTCGTGCGCGGGGAGGGCTGCTACGTCTGGGACGCCGACGGCACGCGCTACCTGGACCTGCTCGCCGGCATCGCCACCAACGCGCTGGGCCACGCGCACCCGCTGCTGGTCGCCGCGGTCACCGCGCAGCTGACCACCCTCGGCCACGTCTCGAACTTCTTCGCCACCGCGCCGCAGATCGCCCTGGCCGAGCGGCTCCTGGACGTCGCCCGCGCCCCGGAGGGCTCGCGGGTGTTCTTCTGCAACTCCGGCGCCGAGGCCAACGAGGCGGCGTTCAAGATGGCCCGGCGCACCGGCCGGCCCAAGGTCGTCGCCGCCGTGGACGCCTTCCACGGCCGCACGATGGGCGCCCTGGCGCTGACCTCCAAGGAGGCCTACCGCGCCCCCTTCGAGCCGCTGCCCGGCGGGGTGGAGTTCGTCCCCTACGGCGACGTCGGCGCCCTGGGGCGCGCCGTCGACGGCGCCACCGCCGCGGTCTTCCTCGAACCCGTCCAGGGCGAGGGCGGCGTGAACCCCGCCCCCGACGGCTACCTGGCCGCCGCGCGGCGCGTCACCGCCGACCACGGCGCCCTGCTCGTCCTGGACGAGGTGCAGACCGGCGTCGGCCGCACGGGGGAGTGGTTCGCCCACCAGCAGGCCCGCCACGGCGGCGTCGTGCCCGACGTCGTCACGGTCGCCAAGGGCCTGGGCGGCGGCATCCCCCTCGGCGCGGCGGTGGCCTACGGCCCGCGCAACGCCGCCCTGCTCGGCACCGGGCAGCACGGCACCACGTTCGGCGGCAACCCCGTCGCGGCCGCGGCCGGGCTGGCCACCCTGCACGCCGTCGAGCGCGACGACCTGCTCGGCAACGTCCGCGCGGTCGGCGCGCACCTGCGCGCGGGGATCAGCGCGCTGGACCACCCCCTGGTGGCGGGCGTGCGCGGCGAGGGCCTGCTGCTGGGGGTCGTGCTGAGCGCCCCGGTCGCCGCCGCGGCCGCCGGCGCCGCCCTGGCGCGCGGCTTCATCGTCAACGCCGTGCGCCCCGACACCCTGCGCCTGGCCCCGCCGCTGGTGCTCACCACCGCGCAGGCGGACACCTTCCTGCAGGCCCTGCCGTCCGTGCTCGACGCCGCTGAGAACCCCGCGGAGGACTCGTGACCACCCGCCACTTCCTGGCCGACGACGACCTGAGCCCGGCCGAGCAGGCCGAGGTGCTGGCGCTGGCCGCCCGGCTGAAGGCGGACCGCTTCGCCGAGCGCCCGCTGGCCGGCCCGCGCACCGTCGCGCTGCTGTTCGACAAGCCCTCCACCCGCACCCGCGTCTCCTTCAGCGTCGGCGTCGCCGAGCTCGGCGGCTCCCCGCTCGTCATCGACGCCGCCGGCTCGCAGCTGGGTCGCGGCGAGCCCGTCGCCGACACCGCCCGGGTGCTGGAGCGGCAGGTCGCCGCGATCGTCTGGCGCACCTTCGCCCAGTCCCGCCTGGAGGAGATGGCGGCGCACTCGCGCGTGCCGGTCGTGAACTCCCTCAGCGACGACTACCACCCGTGCCAGATCCTCGCCGACCTGCAGACGGTCGCCGAGCACAAGGGGCGCCTGGCCGGGCTGACGATGGCCTACCTCGGCGACGGGGCGAACAACATGGCGCACTCCTACGCCCTGGGCGGCGCCACCGCCGGCCTGCACGTGCGCATCGCCACCCCCGCCACCGACCTGCCCGACGCGGGGATCGTGGAGCGCGCCCGCGCCGTCGCCGCCGGCACCGGCGGCTCCGTCACCGTCACCCAGGACCCGCGCGAGGCCGCCGCCGACGCCGACGTCGTGGTCACCGACACCTGGATCAGCATGGGACAGGAGGGGCTGGACGCCGCCGAGCGCCTGCAGCGCTTCACCCCCTACGCCGTGACCGCCGAGACGATGGCGCTGGCCGACCCCGCGGCGATCGTGCTGCACTGCCTGCCCGCCTACCGCGGCAAGGAGATCGCCGCGGAGGTCCTCGACGGGCCGCAGTCGGTCGTGTGGGACGAGGCGGAGAACCGCCTGCACGCCCAGAAGGCGCTGCTCGTCTGGCTGCTCGCGAACTCGCGGTGAGCACGTGAGCACGGCGTCGGGCACGGGCACCAAGGCGTTCCGGCACGACCGGATCGCCGCGGTGCTGGCGCGCTCGCCGGTGCGCTCGCAGACGGAGCTGGCGGCGCACCTGGCCGCCGAGGGCGTGGCCGTCACCCAGGCCACGCTCTCGCGCGACCTGGTCGAGCTCGGCGCCGTGAAGGTCCGCGACGGCGACCGCGGCCTCGTCTACGCCCTGCCCGCCGAGGGCGGCGACCGCACCCCGCGCAGCGGGGTCGCCAAGGAGGTCCTCGACGCTCGCCTGGCCCGCTGGTGCGAGGAGCTGCTGGTGAGCGCCGAGGCCTCGGCCAACCTCGTGGTGCTGCGCACCCCGCCCGGCGCGGCGCAGTTCCTCGCCAGCGCCATCGACCACTCCGTGATGCCGTCGGTGCTGGGCACCATCGCCGGCGACGACACCGTCCTCGTCATCGCCCGCGAACCGCTCGGCGGCGGGGCCGTCGCCGAGCGGTTCCTGTCGCTGGCCCGCCGCGAGGACGCCCCCACCGCCGGCCCGAACCCCCAGGACGAAGGAGAGACCCCGTGAGCGAGCAGCCGCTGCACCGGCAGGCCGAGAAGGGGCTGTGGGGCGCGCGCTTCGCCAGCGGGCCCGCGCAGGCGATGGCCGCGCTGTCGAAGTCGACGCACTTCGACTTCCGCCTGGCCCGGCACGACCTGGCGGGCTCGCGCGCCCACGCCCGCGTGCTGCACCGCGCCGGGCTGCTCGAGGACGCCGCGCTGCAGGCGCTGCTGGCGGGCATCGACGCCCTGGAGGCGGACGTCGCCTCCGGCGCGTTCACCCCCGCCGAGGACGACGAGGACGTGCACTCCGCCCTGGAGCGCGCACTCGTCGAGCGCGTCGGCGCCGACGTCGGCGGCCGACTGCGGGCGGGGCGCTCGCGCAACGACCAGATCGCCACGCTGCTGCGGATGTTCCTGCGCGAGCACGCCCGCACCGTCGCCGACGGCGTGCTCGACGTCGTCGAGGCCCTCGTGCAGCAGGCCGCGGCCCACCCGGGGGCGGCCATGCCGGGGCGCACGCACCTGCAGCACGCCCAGCCGGTGCTGCTGGCCCACCACCTGCTGGCGCACGCCTGGCCGCTGCTGCGCGACGTGCAGCGCCTGCGCGACTGGGACGGGCGCGCCGCGGTGTCCCCCTACGGCTCCGGGGCGCTGGCGGGTTCCTCGCTGGGCCTGGACCCGCAGGCCGTCGCCGAGGAGCTGGGCTTCCGCCGCAGCGTGGAGAACTCCATCGACGGCACGGCCGCGCGCGACGTGGCCGCGGAGTTCGCCTTCGTCGCGGCGATGATCGGGGTGGACCTCTCCCGCATCTCCGAGGAGGTCATCGTGTGGGCCACCAAGGAGTTCTCCTTCGTCACGCTGCACGACGCCTGGTCCACGGGGTCCAGCATCATGCCGCAGAAGAAGAACCCCGACGTGGCCGAGCTGGCGCGCGGCAAGGCCGGCCGGCTCATCGGCGACCTGACGGGGCTGCTGAGCACCCTGAAGGGCCTGCCCCTGGCGTACAACCGCGACCTGCAGGAGGACAAGGAGCCGGTGTTCGACGCCGTGGACACCCTCGAGCTGCTCCTGCCCGCGGTGGCCGGCATGGTCGGCACCCTGCGCTTCCACACCGACCGCATGGCCGAGCTCGCCCCGCAGGGGTTCGCGCTGGCCACCGACGTCGCCGAGTGGCTGGTGCGCCGGGGCGTGCCCTTCCGCGAGGCGCACCACGTCTCCGGCGCCTGCGTGCGGCGCTGCGAGGAGCTCAGCGAGGTCGAGGACCGCGCCGTGGAGCTGTGGGACCTCACCGACGCCGACCTCGCCGCGATCTCCCCGCACCTGACGCCGGAGGTGCGGGGCGTGCTCAGCGTCGCCGGGTCGCTCGCCTCGCGCGACGCCGTCGGCGGCACCGCGCCGGTGCGGGTGGCCGAGCAGCTGGAGCAGGCGCGCGAGGCGCTGGACGGGCACCGGGCGTGGACGCGCCCCTGACGCCCCTGCCGCGGGGCTTCTTCGCCCGCGACGTGCTGGAGGTCGCCCGCGACCTGCTCGGGCGCGTCGTGCGCCACCGCACCGCGGAGGGCGTGGTGGCGGTGCGGCTGACGGAGGTCGAGGCGTACGCGGGGGAGGCCGACCCCGGTTCGCACGCCTTCCGCGGCCGCACCCCGCGCACCGAGGTGATGTTCGGCCCGCCCGGTCACGCCTACGTCTACTTCTCCTACGGCGTGCACTGGTGCGTGAACCTCGTGACCGGCGCGGAGGGCACCGCCTCGGCGGTGCTGCTGCGCGCCGGCGAGGTCGTCGAGGGCGCGGAGCTGGCACGCTCGCGGCGCCCGGCGGCCCGCCGGGACGCCGACCTGGCGCGCGGCCCGGCCCGCTTGACGCAGTCCCTGGCGATCACCGGGGAGCAGGGTGGCGCGGACGTCTGCTCCGGCGGGTCGCTGGAGGTGCTCGAAGGCTCACCGGTGCCGGACGCGGCCGTGTCCTGGGGGCCGCGCGTGGGCGTGGCCGGTCCCGGCGCCCCCACCCCCTGGCGCGCGTGGGCCACCGGGGAGCCGACCGTCTCGACGTACCGGGCGGCGGTGCCGCGTCGACCCCGGCGTCCCTGATCGGGCAGGCTGTGGACCGGCGGGGCGAGAGGCGCGCCGCCGAGGACGTGAGGAGAGCCGAGTCGTGAGCGACGTCTGGGACGAGCTGCAGTGGCGGGGCCTGGTGGCGCAGTCCACCGACGAGGCCGCGCTGCGCCAGGCGCTGCAGACGGGACCGCTCACGTACTACGTGGGCTTCGACCCCACCGCGGCCAGCCTGCACGTGGGGCACCTGGTGCAGGTGCTGACCGCCAAGCGCCTGCAGCAGGCCGGGCACAAGCCGCTGATCCTGGTGGGCGGGGCGACCGGCCTGGTGGGCGATCCGCGCCCGTCCGCCGAGCGCACCATGAACGACCCCGAGACGGTGGCCGGCTGGGTGGGCCGCCTGCAGTCGCAGATCGCACCGTTCCTCGACTTCGAGGGGCCCGCGGCGGCCACGATGGTCAACAACCTGGACTGGACGCAGTCGATGTCGACCATCGAGTTCCTGCGCGACGTGGGCAAGCACTTCAGCGTCAACCGGATGCTGGACCGCGAGGCGGTCTCCAAGCGCCTGGCGACCACAGGCATCAGCTTCACCGAGTTCGCCTACGTGCTCCTGCAGTCCAACGACTACCTGCAGCTGCACCGCCGGCACGGCTGCGCCCTGCAGCTGGGCGGCTCGGACCAGTGGGGCAACATCACCGCCGGCTGCGAGCTGGTGCGCCGCGTGGACGGCGAGACCGTCCACGCCCTGGCCACCCCGCTGCTGACCAAGGCCGACGGGACCAAGTTCGGCAAGACCGAGGCCGGGGCCGTGTGGCTGGACGCGGACCTGACCAGCCCGTACGCCTTCTACCAGTTCTGGCTCAACGCCGAGGACTCCCAGGTGGAGGGGTACCTGAAGGCTTTCTCCCTCCGCAGCCGCGAGGAGATCACCGAGCTGGGCCGCGCCGCGCGCGAGCAGCCGCGGGCCCGCGCCGCCCAGCGGGCGCTGGCCCAGGACGTGACGGCCCTGGTGCACGGTGAGGCGGCGGCCCGAGCCGTGCAGGACGCCTCCGCGGCACTCTTCGGCGGCTCGGACCTGTCCGCCATCGACGAGCGGACCCTGGTCGGAGCCCTGGAGGAGCTGCCCACGGCCACGCCGGACTCCCTCGACGTGCCGGTGGCCCAGCTCCTCGCCGACACCGGGCTGGCGCCCAGCCGCAGCGCAGCCCGGCGCACCATCGGCGAGGGCGGCGCGTACGTGAACAACACCAAGGTCGCCGACGCCGAGGCCACCCTGGCCGACGTGGTCAACGACCCGGCGGCCGGCGCCGGGCTGCTGCACGGCCGCTTCGCCGTCCTGCGCCGGGGCCGCAAGTCGCTCGCCGCGGTGGCACTCCCGTTGTCGCAGTAGGGGACGCGTCCTGGTCCCGCCGCGGATTTGCCTGCTCCTGCTCGTCGGCGTACTGTTCTTCTCGTCGCCCGGACGGGGCGGCCGCCGGGGCCAGCGGGCCGCGGGGGCCGGTCGTGAGCGGGTGGTGCCGGAGTCTTGATCGGGAATGGGTTGCACGTTGGCCTGGTTCCTGGTTAGAGTGGGAAAGTTGCCCCTGATCCGGTTCTCCCTTTGCGGGGAGGGTCGACGGGGTGCGTCCGGTTCTTGAGAACTCAACAGTGTGCCAAGTGTTGATGCCAAACAATCAACCCCGTGGCGTTCTTCTCCTCCGGTGTCCGCCGGGTGGGGGGATCGCTTCGGAATTCCTTTGGTGTTGAA
>NZ_JAAALM010000449.1 GCF_009906395.1 Kineococcus indalonis | reverse complement strand
CACCTCCTCACCCGCCACCGCGCGCGAGACGCGCATCGAGCTCGACCCGCGCGTGCCCCTGGTGCGCCTCGTGCGCGAGTTCGACGCACCGCGCGGGGCGGTCTTCCGCGCCCACACCGACCCCGACCTGCTCGTGCGCTGGCTCGGCCCGCGCAGCGTGCGGATGCGCATCGAGCACTTCGACTGCCGCACCGGCGGTTCCTACCGCTACCTGCACACCCGCCCGGGCGAGGACGGCACCGAGGAGCGGTACGCCTTCCACGGCAGCTTCCACGAGGTCCGCCCCGAGGAGCTGATCGTGCAGACGTTCACCTTCGACGCGGAACCGGACGGCGTGGCGCTGGAGCGGCTCGTGCTCGACGACCTCGGCGCCGGGCGCACGCGGCTGACGGTCACCTCGCTGGTGGACTCCTTCGAGGGCCGCGACGCCTTCGCCGCCGGCGGCGTGGAGGTCGGCGTGCGCGAGGGCTACGAACGCCTCGAGGCCCTGCTGGGCGGCTGACGGGCCGGCTGGGCGAGGCCTTCGCCGAGCCGACCGCGGAGGGGCGGGACGCGGGCGGACAGGGCACCGCGGCCGCGGCACTGGCAGAGTCGACGCGGGTGCCGGGCGGCGGGTGCCCAGCGGTGGGTGGCCAGCGGCACCGGGAGGTCAGCGTGCACCTGCAGCAGCAGGACCTGCGCCTCTTCCACGCCCTGCCCACCGCGCACCTGCTGCTGCGGCCGGACCTGACGATCGTGCGGGCCAACCCCGCCTACGCCCGCCTGGTGGGCGTGCCGGCCCCGCAGCTGACCGGCCGGCACCTGCTGCAGGTGCTGGCCGGCGACGCGGCCGAGGTGCCGGTGGGCGGTGCGGGCCCCGCGCCCGACGACGCGCCCGACGACCGGCCCGACGACCGGCCCGACGACGCGCAGGGCGGTGTGGCGCGCCTGCGGCGCTCCCTGCACCGGGCCCTGGCCACCGGCGAGGCGGACGTGCTGCCCGCCGAGCGCTACCCGGTGATCGACCTGCGCACCGGGCTCGTGGGCCACCGCTGGTGGTCCTCCGTCGTCGTGCCCGTGCTGGACGGCAGCGGGCGGGTGGAGCTGCTCATCCAGCGGGTGGAGGACATCACCGCCTACGTCGAGGACCGCGGGGCGCGCCAGCGCCAGCTGCGCGCGGAGGAGCAGTGGCAGGCGCGCGCCCTGAGCGCCGAGACCGAGCTGTTCGCCCGCGCCCGCGAGGCCCAGGCCGCCCGCGAGGGCGAGCGGGCCAGGGCGCGCGAGCTGGCGGCGCTGGCCGAGGCCACCGTGCAGGTCAGCACCGCCGAGGACGTCGAGCAGCTCACCGAGGTGCTCATCACCCGCGCCCTGGGCGCGCTGGGCGCCCAGGGCGGGGCCGTCGCCGTGCGCCAGGGCGATCGGCTGCGCCTGTCGATCACCGCCTCCCTGGGCCAGGAGGTCCAGCTGCGCTACGCGGAGCTGTCGCTGGACGACCCGCTGCCGGCGGCGGTGGTCAGCGCCACCGGCCGGCGGGTGCTGCTGCACGACCGGGCCGAGACCGTGGCGTACGGCGACGGCGCGGCGGAGATCGTCGCCACCACCGGCTGCCAGGCCTGGGCCTGCCTGCCGCTGGGCGCCGGGGGCGCGGTGGTGGGGGCGCTGCTCATCGGCTGGAGGCAGGCGCAGATCTTCAGCCCCGCCTCGCTGGAGGTGCTGGAGGCCTTCGCCGCCCAGTGCGCCCAGGCCCTGGTGCGCATCTGGACCCACCAGTCGCAGCGGGCCGAGGCGGCGCAGACCTCCGAGCTGGCCCTGGCGCTGCAGCGCGCGCTGCTGAGCGAACCGGCCCGCCCCGACGGGCTGGAGGTGCTCACCCGCTACCGCCCCGCCGTCCGCAGCGCCCAGGTCGGCGGCGACTGGTACGACAGCTTCGTCAGCGCCGCCGGGACCACCACGCTGGTCGTCGGCGACGTCGTCGGCCACGACCGCGAGGCGGCCGCGGCCATGGGTCAGGTGCGCAGCATGCTGCGCGCCCTGGCGTACACCACCGCCGAGCCCCCGGCCGCGACTCTGCGCCTGCTGGACCAGACCCTGCACGGCCTGCACCTGGACCTGCTGGCCAGCGTGGTGCTGGTGGGCGTGCACCGCGACGAGGACCCCGGCGACCCGGGCGCCGCGCGGTACCTGCTGCGCTGGTCCAACGCCGGTCACCCCCCGCCGCTGCTGGTCCACCCCGACGGGCGCGCGGAACTGCTGCGCACCGACGCCGAGCTGCTGGTGGGCCTGGAGCCGTCCACCGCCCGCCGGGACCACCGGGTGGCCCTGGACCCGGGGGCGGTGCTGCTGCTGTACACCGACGGGCTGATCGAACGCCGCGGCTGCGACCTCGACGACGGGCTGGACTGGCTGGCGCGCACGGTCAGCGGCATCGCCGGCGGCACGGTCGGCGGCGGCGCCGCGGGCACCCCCCCGCGCGGCGGGGGCGGGCCGCCGAGCCTGGCGCGGTTGTGCGACACCCTGCTGGAGCTGGTCGAGGGGCACGCCGACGACGACGTCGTGCTGCTGGCCCTGCGCGCCTGAGGCGCGCGGGGCCCGGCGCGGTTCAGCCGGCGCGGGTGGCGGTGATGCCCCCGTCCACGGCGATCTCCGCGCCGTGCACGTACCCCGCACGCCCCGACAGCAGCCACGCCACCGCCTCGGCGACCTCCTCGGGGGTCCCCGGTCGCCCGGCGGGGGTGCCGGCGGTCATCGCGGCGACGACGTCGCCGGCGGAGGCGTTGACCGGTGTGCGCGTGGCACCGGGCGAGACGGTGTTGACGCGCACCCCGCGCGGGCCGAACTCCGCCGCCCAGCTGCGCGCCAGCTGGACCTCGGCGGCCTTGGTGGCCGAGTACAGCCCGACGAAGGGGTGCCCGACGTGGGCCATCCAGGAACCGATGACGACGACCGCGCCCTCGCCGCGCTCGGCCATCGCCGGGACCAGTGCGGCGGTCAGCACGTGCGGGGCGCGCACGTTGACCGCCAGCGCGGCCTCCAGCTCGGCGTCGCCCAGGTGCACGGTGTCCACCGCCGGGCACAGGGCGGCGTTGTGCACCAGCGCGTCCAGCCGGCCGCCGGCCGCTGCGGTGACCGCGGCGGCGAACTCGCGCAGTTCCCCAGGCGTCCCGGTCAGGTCGGAGGGGACGAACACGGCCCGCCCTCCCCCGGCACCACGACCGGTGCCGGTGCCGAGGCTGGTGTTGATGCCGGTGACGACGGCGGCGCCGCGGGCCTCGTCGCGGCCGGTGACGACGACGCGCCAGCCCTGCGCGGCCAGGGCGCGGGCGGTGGCCGCGCCGATGCCGCTGGTGGAACCGGTCACCAGGACGGTGCGCGCTCCCGCGGCGGGGGTTCCGGAGGGGTTCGCGGTGGGGG
>NZ_JAAALM010000448.1 GCF_009906395.1 Kineococcus indalonis | reverse complement strand
TCTGAGCACCACCACCGGCCCGGGGCGGTGCGTCCCGGGCCGGTGGTGGTGCTCAGAGGGAGCTGCCGACCAGGGCCGTCAGGTCCACGAGGCGGTTGGAGTAGCCCCACTCGTTGTCGTACCAGCCGACGACCTTGACCTGGTCGCCGTTGACCTTCGTCAGGCCCGAGTCGTAGATGCACGAGGCCGGGTCGGTGACGATGTCGCTGGAGACGAGCTCCTCGTCGGAGTACACCAGGAAGCCCTTCAGCGGGCCGTCGGCGGCGGCGCGGTAGGCGGCGTCGACCTCCTCGGCGGTGACCTCGCGGCTCAGGGTGACGGTCAGGTCCGTGGCGGAGCCGGTCGGGACGGGCACGCGCAGCGCGTAGCCGTCGAGCTTGCCCTTCAGCTCGGGCAGCACCAGGCCGATGGCCTTGGCCGCACCGGTGCTGGTGGGCACGATGTTCAGGGCGGCGGCGCGGGCGCGGCGCAGGTCCTTGTGCGGGCCGTCCTGGAGGTTCTGGTCGGCGGTGTACGCGTGCACCGTGGTCATCAGGCCGCGCTCGATGCCGAAGGCGTCCTGGAGGACCTTGGCCAGCGGGGCCAGGCAGTTCGTGGTGCACGACGCGTTGGAGATGATCGTGTGCTGCGCGGGGTCGTAGTCGCCGTCGTTGACGCCCATGACGACGGTGACGTCGTCGTTCTTGGCCGGCGCGGAGATGATGACCTTCTTGGCGCCGCCGGCCACGTGGGCCTTGGCCTTCTCGCCGTCGGTGAAGAAGCCGGTGGACTCGATGACGACGTCCACGCCCAGCTCGCCCCAGGGCAGCTTGCCCGGGTCGCGCTCGGCGAGGACCTTCACGCTGCGGGAGCCGACCACGATGGAGTCGCCCTCGACGCGCACCTCCTCGGGCAGCTTGCCCAGGACGGAGTCGTGCTTGAGCAGGTGGGCTAGCGCCTTGGCGTCGGTGAGGTCGTTGACGGCCACGACCTCGATGTCCGCGCCGGAGGCCAGCGCGGCGCGGAAGAAGTTGCGGCCGATGCGGCCGAAGCCGTTGATGCCGACCTTGGTGGTCATGCGCTCTCCTCCTCGACGCACCGGGCCGGACCCGGGCGCGTCAGCTCTGCGTGTTCCTGACGTGTGCTGCGCCCGCCGCAGCGCCGCGGCGACGCCCCGACCCTATGGCCTGCGTCACGTCCGGGTGCAGCGGGGGGCGCGGCACACGTCAGGACCACGCCGGGACCGTCCCGGTCCGGGCGTCGAGCACGACGGCCGTCAGGCGTCGAGCACGACGGCCGTCAGGCGTCGAGCATGTCGGCCGTCAGGCGTCGAGCATGTCGGCCGTGAGGCCGGAGTCGGTGCCGGGCACGCCCAGCTCGCCGGCGCGCTTGTCGGCCATGCCCAGCAGCCGGCGGATGCGCCCGGCGATGGCGTCCTTGGTCATCGGCGGGTCGGCCAGCTGGCCCAGCTCCTCCAGGCTGGCCTGCTTGTGCTCCAGGCGCAGCCGGCCCGCCTGCAGCAGGTGGTCGGGCACGTCGTCGCCCAGCAGCTCCAGGGCCCGCTCCACCCGCGCGCCGGCGGCCACGGCCGCGCGCGCGGAGCGGCGCAGGTTCGCGTCGTCGAAGTTGGCCAGGCGGTTGGCGGTGGCGCGCACCTCCCGGCGCATGCGCCGCTCCTCCCAGGTCATCATCGCGTCGTGCGCGCCCAGGCGGGTCAGCAGCGCGCTGATGGCGTCGCCGTCGCGCAGCACGACGCGGTCCACGCCGCGCACCTCGCGGGCCTTGGCGGACAGCTCCAGGCGGCGGGCGGCGCCCACCAGCGCCAGCGCCGCCTCCGGGCCCGGGCAGGTGACCTCCAGGGCCGCGGAGCGGCCCGGCTCGGTGAGCGAGCCGCGGGCCAGGAACGCTCCGCGCCAGGCCGCCTCGGCGATCTGGGTGGAGGAGGACACGATGTGCGAGGGCAGCCCGCGCACCGGCCGCCCGCGCGTGTCCAGCAGGCCCGTCTGGCGCGCCAGCGACTCGCCGTCGCGCGCGACCCGCAGCACGTAGCGGGTGGCGCGGCGCAGCCCGGAGGCCTGCACGACGAGCAGGTCGCTGGAGTGCCCGAACACGTCCGCGATGTCGCGCCGCAGCCGGCGCGCGATCGAGGCGGAGTCCAGCTCCGCCTCGATGACGATGCGCCCGGAGACGATGTGCAGCCCCCCGGCGAAGCGCAGCATCACCGACACCTCGGCCTTGCGCGCCGCGGTCGTCGTCACCGGCAGCCGGCTCAGCTCGTCCTTGACCGCCGCCGTCATCGCCATGTCCCGTCCTCCTCGGACCTCGCGTCCACGGGCGGCGCGCACCGCGCCGCCCCCTGCGTGCCCCTCGTCGTGCCCCTCGTCGTGCGCCTCGTCGTGCCCCTCACGGTGCCCGCGCCGCTCACGGCCGCCCCCGCGGCGGCGCCGCCGGTGCCCGGGCCGGCCCGGGCGGGCCGGTGAACACGTCGCGGTAGGCCGCCGCCAGCAGCAGCGCGTCGTGCCGGGCGGTGCCGTCGCCCGCGGAGACCGGGCGCAGCAGCAGCTCCGCGCCCAGGCCGTGCGCCACCGACGCCAGCGCGCCGGCGTCGGCCACGGCCACCGGGTCGGCGACGACCGCGTCCACGCGCAGCCCCGGCGCGTGCGCGGCGAGCACCTCCAGGTGCGCCTCGGCGCTGAAGCCGTCGGTCTCGCCGGGCTGCACGGCCAGGTTCAGGGTGACGCACACGCGCGCGCTCGTCGCGGTGAGGGCGTGCGCCAGGGCCGGGACCATCAGGTGCGGCAGGACGCTGGTGAACCAGGAGCCCGGGCCCAGCACCACCCAGTCCGCGGTGCGCACCGCCTCCAGCACCTCGGCGGGCACCGGCGGGTCCGGCGGCACCAGGCGCACGCCGGCCACCCGGCCGGTGGTGGAGGCGACGGCGACCTGCCCGCGCACGGGCGTGAGGGCGGTCTCGTCGCCGGGCACCAGGCCCAGCACGTCCGCCTCGATGTCCAGGGGCACCGCGGCCATGGGCAGCACGCGCCCGCGCGCGCCCAGCAGCCGGCCGACCCAGTCCAGGCCGGCGACCTGGTCGCCGAGCAGCTCCCACAGGGTGGCGATGAGCAGGTTGCCGGTGGCGTGCTGGTGCAGCCCGCCGGCGCTGTCGAAGCGGTGCTGCAGCACGTCGCGCCAGGTGCGGCCCCACTCGGAGTCGTCGCACAGCGCCGACAGGGCCATGCGCAGGTCCCCGGGGGGCAGGACGCCCAGCTCGCGGCGCAGCCGGCCGGAGGAGCCGCCGTCGTCGGCGACGGTCACCACGGCGGTGAGGCGGTCGGTGAGGTGGCGCAGCGCGGACAGCGAGGCGGACAGCCCGTGCCCGCCGCCGAGGGCGACGACGGCGGGCACGGGCTGTCC
>NZ_JAAALM010000447.1 GCF_009906395.1 Kineococcus indalonis | reverse complement strand
GCGCGGGCCCGTCTCCGGTCAGCACCCGCAGCGGCTCGTTGAGGTCGGAGGAGTTCAGGTCCCCGCCCACCACGACGGGCCCGCGCGCGCCCAGCTCCCGGGCCAGCCGCGCGTAGCGGCGCGCCTCCGCCACCCGGGTGCGGGCCGCCTGCGCGGTGCCGCCCGCCGGGTTCGCCTCCCGGCTCCAGGGCGTGCACCCCAGGCAGGGGGAGGCCAGGTGCAGCGAGAGCACCGGCAGCGCGCGCGGCCCGCCGCGCGCCGAGGCGTCCAGCACGACGACGGCGGCCGGGCGCGCCCCCGCCGGCAGCCCCGGCACGGGGGTGACCGACACGATCGGCAGCGTGGACCACACCGCGCCGTCGCCCAGGCCGCTCTCCCCGCCGTACCAGCGGTGCGCGTACCGCGGGTGGCGCCGGCGCAGGAACTCCCGCGAGCGCGCGTCCACCTCCTGCAGCAGCAGCACGTCCGGCCGGTGCTCGTCCACCAGCAGCCGCAGCCCCTCCAGGCCCCGCGTGCCGCTGGTGTTGAACGTCGCCACCCGCAGGTCCGCCGCGCCGCCGCCGCGGCCGGGCAGCGCGTACGGGCCCAGCAGCGCCCCGGCCGCCAGCGCCGGCACCAGCACCGAGGCCAGCACGCCCCACGCGCGCGCCGCCACGGCCACCGGCACCACCGCCAGCGCCGGCGCCAGCCACCAGAACGCCACCAGCGCCACCGCGTACGTGGCCGCGGTGCCGTCACCGGCCACCGCCACCGCCGCGACGGCGGCGGTGGCGGTGGCGCCGTACAGCAGCGCCGGCGCGCGCAGCAGCGTCCCCGCCCTCACCGGCGGCGGGGACGGCTCACGCGGTGCCCGTCCCGTCCACCGGGAGCGCCGCGGGCGCCGCGGGGGCCGCGCGCAGGGCGGTGTGCACCACGTCGGGGGTCAGCACGCCCAGGAACTCCGTGCCCTCCAGCACCGGCAGGAACCGCAGCTCCTGCCCCAGCAGCGTGGAGAACGCGCTGCGCATCGTCTCCGCCCGCTGCACCACCACCGGGAACGGCTGCGTCCAGTCCCCGACGCGGCCGGCGCGGTCCCCGCGGCGCATCGCCTCCGTCAGCGCCCCGCGCGGCACCCACCCGACGAGCTCGCGGCTGTCCGGCTCCAGCACCACGCCCCACGAGCGGCCGTCGACCTCCAGCGCGGTGGCGGCGTACGCCACGCCGTCCCCGGGCGCCAGCGTCGCCGGCACCTCCAGGTCCTCCGGGCGGATCGGCGTCACCGCCAGGCGGCGCAGCCCCCGGTCGGAGCCGACGAACTGCACGACGAAGTCCGTCGCCGGGTCCGACAGCAGCGCGCCCGGCTCGGCGTACTGCTCCAGGTGCCCGCCGGTGGACAGCACCGCGATGCGGTCGGCCAGCCGCACCGCCTCGTCCAGGTCGTGCGTCACGAACAGGGCCGTCTTGCCCAGCTCGGTCTGCAGCCGGCGGAACTCCGCCTGCAGCCGGTCGCGCACCACCGGGTCCACCGCGCCGAACGGCTCGTCCAGCAGCAGCACCGGCGGGTCCGCCGCCAGCGCCCGCGCCACGCCCACGCGCTGCTGCTGCCCGCCGGACAGCTCGCGCGGGTAGCGGCGCCCGTGCAGGCCCGGCTCCAGCCCCACCAGCTCCAGCAGCTCGTCGGCGCGCGCCCGGCGCGCCCGCGCGTCCCACCCCAGCAGCCGGGGCACGGTGGCGACGTTGTCGCGCACCGTGCGGTGCGGCAGCAGCCCGCCGGCCTGGATGACGTAGCCGATGCCGCGGCGCAGCTCCACCGCGTCCACGTGGGCGGTGTCGCGGCCGTCGACGACCACCCGCCCGCTGGTGGGCTCCACCAGGCGGTTCACCATCCGCAGGATCGTGGACTTGCCGCAGCCGCTGGGGCCCACCAGGGCCACCAGCTCGCCGCGGCGCACGTCCATCGTCAGCTCGCGCACCGCCTCGGTGCCGTCGCGGTAGCGCTTGCCGACCCCCTCGAAGCGGATCGCCGGCTCCTCGTCCCCCTGCGCCCCGGACCCGGTCGCACCCTCTCCGATCACCCCCGGAGCCTCGCCGACGCGGCGTCGCGGCGCAACGCGTCTGGCACGCTGGCGCCCGTGGACCACGAGGCGGGGCGCGGTGCGGGTCGCGGGGCGGAGCGCGAGGCCGGGCGCGAGGCCGGGCGCGAGGCCGGGCGCGAGGCCGGGCGCGAGGCCGGGCGGGAGGTCGAGCGGGAGGGGGGCGCGCCGCGGGCCGCGGTGGACCCCTTCGACCCGCCCGGGGTGACCTGGCGGCGCGTGTCCCCGCGCCTGGTCGCCTCCCAGCGCACCGCCAACACCCTCACCAGCGCGCCCCTGGTGCTCGTGCTGCTCGTGCTGGCGGCCCTGCTGACCTGGTGGATCGCGCTGGGCGCCGCCGCCGTGGCCGCCCTGTGGGCGTGGGGGTGGTGGCTCAGCGGCCGGCAGGTGCCCGCCTGGGGCTACGCCGAGCGCGACGAGGACCTCCTCGTGCGCCACGGCCTGCTCTTCCGCTCCCTCGTCGTGGTGCCCTACGGGCGGCTGCAGTACGTCGACGTGGAGGCCGGCCCCGTGGACCGCCGCTTCGGCCTGGCGAAGGTGCAGCTGCACACCGCCTCCCCGGACACCGACGCCGCCGTGCCCGGGCTGCCCCCCGAGGAGGCCGCCCGCCTGCGCGACCGCCTCGCCGAGCGCGGCCAGGCCCGCCTGGCGGGGCTGTGAGCACCGCCGCGCCCGGCCCGGCCGGGCCGGGGGGGAGCGGCGAGCCCGCCGCGGCGGGCGCCGCGCCCGCCGCCCACGTCGTCGCGCCCGACGTCGCCGCCCACCTGGACGCCCCCACCCGCGCCGTCCTGGACGACCCCGGCTGGCGCCGCCTGCACCCCGTCACGCCCCTGCTGCGCGCCTGGAAGGCCGTCGCCGCCGTCCTCGCCGTCGTCGTCGTGCAGAACGGCGACGAGATCGTGCGCGCCGACGTCCCCGCCTGGCTGCTGGCCGTGGTCCTGCTCGGCGGGCTGCTCGTCATCGCCCTGGTCGGCGCCGGCTACAGCGCCCTGGCCTGGCGCCGCACCCGCTACCGCGTCGACTCCCGCGCCGTGCACGTCGAGCGCGGCGTCCTGTGGCGCCAGGAGCGGCGCGCCCAGCTGGACCGCCTGCAGGCCGTCGACGTCGTGCGCCCCCTGCTCGGGCGCCTCTTCGGCCTCGCCGAGCTGCGCCTGGAGGTCGCCGGCGGCTCCGGCAGCAAGGTGTCCCTGGCGTACCTGCGCGAGGAGGAGGCGCAGCGGGTGCGCAACGCCCTGCTCGCCGCCGCCGCCGGCCTGCGCCTCGACGACGACGGCCACGGCGCCCTCAGCGCCCCCGAGGCCCCCCACCGGCCCGTCGTGCAGGTCCCCCCGCGCCGCCTCGTGCACGCC
>NZ_JAAALM010000446.1 GCF_009906395.1 Kineococcus indalonis | reverse complement strand
GGCCCGCCCCCGGCGGGCCGGTGCACGTGGCGACGGTGTCGGTGGGGGAGCCGGTGTGCGGGCCGGCGGGCGAGCGGGTGCTGGGGGTGCACCTGCTGGACGCGGACGTGGACCTGGTGGGCCGGGCGCTGCTCGTGGCCCTGCACCTGCCGCTGCGCCCGCAGCGGGCCTTCGGCGGGGCGGGCGAGCTGGCCGCCCAGCTGGAGCGGGACGTGGCCGCCACGCGCCGCTGGGCGCTGGGCGCGGGCCTGGGCGGGCTGCTGGGCGGCCCCGTGGTCGTGGGCGCCTGAGCGGCTCCCCGGGGACGGGAGGTCCCCGGGGACCGCGCGGGGGGCGCTCAGGAGGCCGGCAGGGCCTGCTCCAGGCGCGGGACGATCTGCTCCAGCGCGTAGCCCAGGGAGAGCACGGTGCTCAGCGAGTAGGCGCTGGAGACGTCCGGGGGCAGCACGACGGCGCGGCCGTCCGCGACGGCGGGCACGGCCCGCCACACCGGGTCGGCGGTGATGTCGGTCTCGGGGATGGAGATGGGGAAGACGACGACCACGTCGGCGTCGACGAGGTTGAGCTGCTCGGCGGAGACGTCGACGGTGAAGCCGCTGCTGGCCACCGGCAGGGCGGCGACCCGGGGGTTCTGCACGAAGCCGAGCCGCTCGAGGAACTGCACGCGCTCGCTGCCCTCGACGTAGGCGCCCCAGCCGCGGCTGGTGCGCACGGCCGCGGTGGCGGTGCGCCCGTCCCAGTGCGGGTGGGCGGCGGCGGCCCGCTCGAAGGCCTCCTGGACGCCGTCGAGGAGGTCCTGGCCCTGCTGCGGGCGGCCGAGGGCGGTGGCGATCATCGCCACCTGCTGCTCGGTGCTCGTCAGGTAGGAGTCCGCGCCCTCGGGCACGCCGACGGTCGTGGCGATGGCCGACAGCTTGGCGTGGCGGTCGGCGTCGCCGGAGCTCTTGACGTCGAGGATGAGGTCGGGGGCCAGGGCGGCGATGGCCTCGTAGGACGGCTCCAGGGTGCCGATGATCTCCGGCGGGGTGGTGTAGAGGCCCTGAGCCCACGGCCCGACGCCCTCGCCGCCGAAGGCCAGCCAGTCGGAGGCGCCCACGGGCTGCACGCCCAGGGCCAGGGCGGTCTCGGCGTCGCCCCAGCCGAGGGCGACGACGCGCTGGGGGGCGCTGTCGAGGGTGACGTCGCCGAACTTCGTGCTCACCGTGGCGGGGAAGGCGCCGGCGGCGCCGCCGGTCGCGGTGCTCGTGCCGCCCTCCTGCGGGGAGTCGCCGGAGCCGCCGGAGCCGCAGGCGGCCAGGGCCAGGACCGCGGCGGCGGAGACGACGACGGCACGGCGGGACGGGAGCACGGGACCTCCTGGTCGACGGCCGGGCCCAGCGCCCGGACGAGGAGAGCCTAACCTCATCTGGGGCGGGCTCCGGCGGGGCCCGCGGTGCGCGCCCGGTCCCGCCCGGTCCCGGACGCACCGGGGGCCGGCCGCGCAGCGCGCGACCGGCCCCCGGCGTGGTGGTGAGGTGCTCAGCCCTGGGCCGCGACGACGTCGATGGTGACGGTCGCCGAGACGTCGGGGTGCAGGCGCACGAGCGCCTTGTGCACGCCGACGGTGCGGATCGGCTGGGGCAGCTCGACCTTGCGCTTGTCGACCGTGGGGCCGCCGGCGGCGGTCACGGCCAGCGCGACGTCGGCCGGGGTCACGGCGCCGAACAGGCGGCCGCCCTGGCCCGCGCGCGCGGCGTAGGCCACGGTGCGCGCCTCCAGCGACTGCTTGACGGCCTTGGCGTCGTCGAGGCTGGCGATCTCGCGGGCCTTGCGGGCCTTGCGGATCGACTCGACCTGCTTCTCGCCGCCCTTGGTCCACGGGGTGGCCAGGTTGCGGGGCAGCAGGAAGTTGCGGCCGTAGCCGTCCTTGACCTCGACGACGTCACCGGGCGTGCCGAGACCGGACACCTCGTGGGTGAGGATGAGCTTCACGTCGTTCCCCCTCCTCAGCGGGCGGAGCTGCTGTAGGGCAGCAGCGCCATCTCGCGGGCGTTCTTGATCGCCTTGGCGATCTGGCGCTGCTCCTGCACGGACACGCCCGTCACCCGACGCGCGCGGATCTTGCCGCGGTCGGAGATGAACTTGCGCAGGAGCGCGGTGTCCTTGTAGTCGACGCTCTCGATCTTGGCGGCCTTGAGCGGGTTCTGCTTCTTCTTGGGCTTGCGCACGGGCACCTTGGCCATCGTGGTGCTCCCCTCTCGTGAGAGCCCGGGGTTCGGCCCCGGGATGACGTCGTTCGTGGTGCTCGGCGGGCCGCGGCGGGTGCCGCGGCGCACCGAGGGTCAGGCCCCGGAGGACCTGGGGGGTGCTTGCGGGGGACGGTCCGTCAGAACGGCGGGTCGTCGTTGGACGAGCCGCCCCAGCCGCCGCCACCACCGGCGGGGGCACCGCCGGAGGGACCGGTGGCCCACGGGTCGTCCTGCTGCTGCTGACCGCCGCCGGAGCTCGCGCCCCAGCCGCCGCCACCGCCGCCGGAGTTGCCACCGCCGCCGGAGTTGCCACCGCCGCCGAAGCCGCCGCCGCCGGAGTTGCCACCGCCGCCGAAGCCGCCGCCGCCACCGCCGCCGCGGGAGGTCTTGTTGACCTTCGCCGTGGCGTAGCGCAGCGAGGGGCCGACCTCGTCGACCTGCATCTCGATGACGGTGCGCTTCTCGCCCTCCTTCGTGTCGAAGGTGCGCGACTGCAGGCGGCCGGTGACGACCACGCGGGTGCCGCGCGTGAGGGACTCGGCGACGTTCTCCGCCGCCTCGCGCCAGATGGCGCAGCGCATGAACAGCGTCTCGCCGTCCTTCCACTCGTTCGACTGGCGGTCGAACGTGCGGGGGGTGGACGCGACGGTGAAGTTGGCCACGGCCGCCCCGGAGGGGGTGAAGCGCAGCTCGGGGTCGTTGGTCAGGTTGCCGACCAGCGTGACGACGGTCTCCCCCGCCATCAGGCGGCCTCGGCGCGGAGCAGCTTCGTCCGCAGCACCGCCTCGTTGAGGTTCAGCTGGCGGTCGAGCTCCTGCGCCACGGCGGGCGTGGTGTTGAGCTCGACGACGGCGTAGATGCCCTCGGACTTCTTCTTGATGTCGTAGGCCAGGCGGCGGCGGCCCCAGATGTCGACCTTGCCGACCTCGCCACCACCCTGGCGGACCACGTTGAGGAACCGCTCGAGCGACGGGCTGACCGTGCGCTCCTCCAGCTCCGCGTCGAGGATCACCATGAGCTCGTACTGACGCGCGCTCATTCCCCACCTCCTTCGGTCTCAGGCGGCCACGGTCTCTCCGTGGCAGGAGGGTCTCGGTGCGTCGCCCGCACCCGTGGACGGGCGCAGGACCACGACAGTCTACCGGCCCCAGGGCACCCACCCTGCCGCCCGGCGCCCGCACCGGCGCCGCCGTCCACACCGGCCGCGC
>NZ_JAAALM010000445.1 GCF_009906395.1 Kineococcus indalonis | reverse complement strand
GCCCCGGCCGAGCACGCCGCGCCCAGCACCACGGCCAGCAGCGCCCCGGCGGTGCGGGTGCGGGTCGTGCCGGTGGTGCGGCGGTGCCTCGTGGCGCGCATGCGGCCATCGTCACCCGCGCGGCGCCCGCCCGCACCAGCGCCGCCGGGGCGCTGCCCGCCCCGGCGGCGCTGGTGCGGCCCCGGACCTGCCCCGGACCTGCCCCGGACCTGCCCCGGACCTGCCCGGGGCAGGTTCAGGGGCGGGGCAGGGACAGGGAGACGCGCCGGACGTGGTCGAGGTTCAGGCCGTACTGGACGTGCACGCGGTGGCCGGGGGAGTCGTAGCGGTCCCAGGCGGGGCTGAGGCCGAGGGCGGGCAGCACGCCGAGCTCGGCGCTGCGCGTGGGCGCGCCCAGCAGCGCCCGCACGTCCTCGCGGCCCATCCGGAAGCGCAGGCCGGCGGGCAGCGGGCCGGCGTAGGCCTCCTGGCCCAGGACGTCGGGGCCGTGGAGCACGACGGTGGAGACCACCTCGTGCCCGGGGAGGATGAGCTCGACCCCGAGGTCGGGGGCCTCGGCGTGGGTGGTGCCCTCCAGGCGGGACCACTCCAGCGCGCGGGAGGGGCCGAGGAAGGCGCGCACCGCCGGGTCGTCGCGGTGGCGCCCCAGGAGGGACACCGGCCCTGCGGTCGTCTCGGGGGTCACCGGCCCATCCTCACCCCGCGCGGGTGGGCACCGGGGCGCGACACGGCGGAGCCGTCGCCGTCCGCGCTCGCCACCCGCGCTCGCCGTCCGCGCCCCCGACCCTGCCGCACCCCACCCTCCTCCCCGCGGTGATCGTGCGGGGGGGTGTTCAAGCGGGCACGCGGAACGGGTCTCAGCCGCGCGCCGTGCCCGGCAGGCGGTGGTCCAGGGCGCGCAGCACCAGCGCCAGCACGACCCCCGCGGCGAGGACGGCGCCGGTGGCGAGCAGCGCGGGCGCGAGCCCGAGCGCGCCGGCGTCGAGGAAGCCGTACGGGTACCAGCCGGTCACCGCTCCGTGCGCGAACGTCCAGGCCACCCAGGCCACGGGCCAGGCGAAGGCCAGCAGGAGCGTGCGCCGGTCCAGGCGGGGGCGCGGGCCGAACATCAGCCAGCCGAGGACGGTGGCGACGGGGGAGACGTAGTGCACGGTGGCGTTGATCCACCAGTCGACCCCGGAGTGCTGCGCGCCGGGGGCGAGGACCGTCGCGTACACGACCCCGGTGATGCCGATGCCCAGCAGGGAGTCCAGGCGCAGCACGCGCCAGGCGGGGCCGTCGCGGTCCGGGCGCAGCGCCAGGGTGGCCGCGGCGGCCAGCACGAGCACGTTGCTCTGGATGGTGAAGAAGCTGAAGAACCGCACCAGGGCCGTGCCGGTGCCGGTGCCGGCCCCGCGCACCAGCAGCACCGCCTGCAGCAGCAGGGCGGCGCCGACGACGAGGGCGAGGGCGGCGTGCCAGGTCCGCGAGGCCGTGGCGCTGCGCGCGGGGGTCGTCGTGCTCACCGGGGCATCGTCGCGCGCGGGCGGCGCGGGGGACGCACCGGCCCGCGGCGCCGCGGGCCGCTTCACGCGGTGGCGGTGAGCGCGGCGGCCTCGTAGCGGCGCACGACGAGGTCCACGAGCACCGGGTGCGGGCCCATCGGCTCGGCCACGGCGTCGGCGCCGGCGGCGGCCAGGCGCTGGGAGAACACGCCCGGCGCCAGCAGGTAGCTGGCCACCGCCACGCGCCCGGCGCCGGCGCGGCGGGCGGCCGCCACGGCGTCGGCCACCGACGGCTCCTGGGCGGAGAGGAACCCGCACGTCACCGGCGCGCGCAGCCGGGCGGCGAGCAGGTCCGCCGCGGCGCGCACGTCGGCCTGCGCGACGGCGTCGGAGGACCCGGCCGCGGCCAGGACGACGGCGCCGCCGAAGCCGGCGGGGTCCTCGCCCAGCGCCTCGCCCAGGCGCTGGAGCACCACGTCGGTGACCTCCGGGCCGGGGCCCAGGGCGGCGGCGGCCACCGAGCGGCCCGCGCCGGCGGCCACGGCCCCGGCGATGTCCACGCGCACGTGGTAGCCGCTGGAGAGCAGCAGCGGCACCACGACGCCGCGCCGGCCGGCGGCGGTCAGCTCGCCGACGACGTCGGGCAGCTCGGGGCCGTGCACGTCCACGTGGGCGGCGCGCACCTCCAGGTCGGGGCGGGCGGCGGCCACGGCGGCGCGCAGCGCGTCCACGGTGCGCCGCCCGCTCCGCGAGCGGGTGCCGTGCGAGCAGGCGACGAGCACGGGCCGGTCGGTCGCGGGTCGGTCGGTCACGGGTCGGTCGGTCACGGGCCCTCCAGGACGTCGAGGCGGTAGCCGCGCTTGACCAGGGTGCGCACGAGGTCGCCGCTGGGCAGGCCGGCGCGCAGGCGCGCCACGGTGACCTCCACGGCGTGCGCGTCCTGCGCGCCGGGCAGCTCGGCGAGCAGCTCCTCGCGGGTGACGACCGCGCCGCGGGCGCGCGCGAGGCGGCGCAGCAGCGCCAGGGGCCCGGGCGCCAGGTCCAGCGCGCGGCCCTCCAGCACGGCGGCCTGCGCGCGCAGCACGAGCTCGCCGTGCGCGGTGGGCACCCGGTCCAGCGGGTGCTCGGCCAGGTGCTCGGTGAGGGTGCGCAGCAGCGCCCCGAGCCGCCACCGGTCGGGCACCAGCGGCTCCACGCCCGCCGCGCGCAGCGGGTCTGCGGTGACGTCGCCGACGGCGCAGGCGACCACGCCGTCGGAGAAGGCGCGCACGACCTCCTCGCGCCGCCCGGCGGCGTCGGCCGCGTCGAGCAGCGCCACCGCCCCGGGGGCGCTGGTGAAGGTCACCGCGTCCAGGCGGCGCTCGGCGACGAGGTCGACGAGGCGCTGCACGGCCTCGGGGTCCGGCGGCGGCAGCCAGCGGTAGACGGCCACCCCGCGCACCCGCGCCCCGGCGGCCACGAGGGGCTCCAGCTGGTGCTCGTCGGCGGCGCCGTGCAGCTGCACGACGATCGAGCGCCCGGCCACGCCCTCCTGCACGAGGCGGGAGACGGCCTCGGCGGTCTGCTCGGACGCGGCCGACCACGCCTCGCGCAGGCCGTTGGCGCGGATCACGCCGGTGGCCTTGGGGCCGCGCGCGAGCAGGCGGGCGCGGGAGAAGGTGGCCAGCAGGTCGTCGGCCAGGCCGGCGGCGTCGGCGGCCTCCACCCAGCCGCGCAGGCCGATGCCGGTGGTGACGAGGACGTCGTCGGGCGGGTCGGCGATGACGTCGCGGGTGTCGGCGAGGAGCTGCGCGTCCTCGGTGAGCGGCACGATGCGCATCGTCGGGGCGTGCACGACGCGCGCGCCCTTGCGGGTGAAGGTGGCGATCATGTCGTCGGAGCGGCGGTCGCTGGTGATGCCGACGACCACGCCGTGCAGCGGGGCCGCGGGGGCGGGCCCGCTGCACGGCGTGGTC
>NZ_JAAALM010000444.1 GCF_009906395.1 Kineococcus indalonis | reverse complement strand
GCCTACGCCGTGCCCGGCGCCGGCCTGGGCACCGCCGTGGCCGCCCCCGGGCTGGCCGTGGCCGCCACCGTGCTGCTCGCCGCCGGGGCCCTGCCGCGGCGGGGGCGCGCGCGGGCCTGACGGCGCGATCGGCGGCAGGATGGGGGCATGTCCGAGCACCCCCGCGTGGTCGTGATCACCCCGCAGGGCATGGGCATCGCCGAACCGCCCGAGGAGGGCGAGCCCGGCCCGGCGGACATGGTCAGCCAGCCCGCGAAGGTCATGCGCATCGGCAGCATGGTCAAGCAGCTGCTGGAGGAGGTGCGCTCCGCACCGCTGGACGAGGCCGGCCGCCACCGCCTCGCCGAGATCCACGAGCGCTCCCTCAACGAGCTGGAGGACGGCCTGGCGCCCGACCTCGTCGAGGAGCTGCGCCGCATCGCCCTGCCCTTCGCGGAGGGCTCGGCGCCCTCCGAGAGCGAGCTGCGCATCGCCCAGGCCCAGCTCGTGGGCTGGCTGGAGGGCCTCTTCCACGGCATCCAGACCGCCCTGGTCGCCCAGCAGATGGCCGCGCAGGCGCAGCTGCAGGAGATGCGCCGCGCCCTGCCCGGCGCGGTGCCCGGCGTCCCGGGCGCGCCCGGCGCCGCGCGCGGCGGGGTGCCGCGGGTGCAGCCCGGCGGCACCGGGCAGTACCTGTGAGGCGGGGGCGCTGAAGCTCGCGTTCTGGCGCCGCACCCCCGACCCGCTGGGCCAGGGGGTGTGGTCGCGCGCCGAGCACGCCGTGGACCGGGCGGTGCGCCGCGTCGAGCAGGTCGTCGACGGGTGCCCGCCCGGGCCCGAGCGCACCGCGCTGGAGGAGTACCTGCCGCGGGTGGACCGCGTCGCCCGCGCCGCGCGCGCCCGCGCCGTGCAGGCGCAGGCCGAGGCGCCCTCGGACGGCTTCACCGTCCCCGCCGGCCCCGAGGGCCGCCACCCGGACGTGCACCGGCGCCTGACCCGCACCGCCACCGCCTGCGCGCAGGTGGCCGAGGCCGCCGCGATGGTCCGCGTCGGCGGCGGCTCCCTGGCCTCGGTGGAGCGGGCCGTGGTGCGCGCCGAGGAGCTCGCCGGGCTGCGCTGAACCCCGCGCCGGCCCCGCGCCGACCCCGGGCTGGACGGGCGCCGATCCCGGAGCGGGACCCCGTGTCGGGGCGCGGTGCCAGAGTGTGAACGTCAGACCACGGACGGCTCCCAGGAGGACCAGCGGTGCACATCGACAACGCACGTGAGCTCAAGGCACGGCTGCGGGCCCGCTCGGTCGCGGTGGCCTCCCTGGCCGCGCCGGAGGGCGTCGCCAGCGTCGGCATCAGCCTGCTCGGGCGCGGCGCCGACGGGCCCCGCTACGGCCTGGCCGTGCGCTACTCCGGTGAGCGCGGCGAGAGCCTGCTGGGCCAGGCCCGCGAGCTCGCCGGCACCGCCGCCGCCGCCGAGGTCGACGTGCGCGACGTCGGGCGCGTGCGGGCCCTGACCGCCCCCGCCGAGGGGCGCACCTGGACCCCCGCGCAGCTGCAGGCCCGCGTGCGCCCCCTGCACCCCGGCCTGTCGATCGCCCACCGCGACGTCACCGCCGGCACCCTCGGCGCGTTCGTCACCGTCACCGGCTCCGACGGCGTGTACGTGCTGTCCAACAACCACGTCGTGGCCGACTCCGACCGCGCCGCCCTCGACGAGCCGGTCCTGCAGCCCGGCCCCGCCGACGGCGGCACCGCCGCCGACCGCGTGGGCCGCCTGGCGCGCGCCGTGCCGCTGGACGCCGGCGGCGGCAACGCCGTCGACGCCGCCCTGGCGCTGCTGGAGGACGTCGAGGGCCCCGAGGGCTTCGAGCCCGTCTACCCGGTGGGCCGCCTGACCGGCTGGGCCGAGGCCGACGACGAGGTCGAGGTGGAGAAGGTGGGCCGCACCACCGGGCACACCCGCGGGCGCATCAGCGCCATCGAGCTGGACGACGTGGCGGTGGAGTACCCCGTCGGCGTCGTCTCCTTCGACGGGCAGATCGAGGTCACCGGCGCCGCCGGGGCGTTCTCCGCCGGCGGCGACTCCGGCTCGCTGGTCTACCGGCCCGACACCCGCCAGGCCCTCGGGCTGCTGTTCGCGGGCAGCGAGCGCGGCGGCGAGAACGGCGCGGGGCTCACGTTCTGCAACCCCATCAACCTTGTGCTGGACGCCCTCGGTGCCACACTGGTCGTGTGACCCCTGGTGACACCGATGGTGTGAACCCCTCTTCCCGGGGCGGGGCCGGTGCCGCGCGCGCCGCGAAGGCGCACGTCCGTCAGCTCGTGGGCGGCGACTCGCGCGTGAACGGCATCGGCCTGACCCGCCACCACCACGAGTGGGCGGTGAAGGTGAACGTGCGCGACGACGCCGACCTGCCGGACCTGCCCTCGCAGGTCCACGGCGTGCCCGTGCTGGTGCGCGGGATCGGACCGATCACCCCGCACGGCGGCTGAGCAGCCGCTCCAGCACCTGCGCCACCCCGTCGTCCCCGCACGCCGGGGCGACGTCGTCGGCGGCGGCCACCGCGTTCGGGTGCCCGTCGGCCACCGCGTAGGAGCGCCCCGCCCAGCGCAGCATCTCCAGGTCGTTGGGCATGTCCCCGAACGCCACCACGCCCTCCGGGCCCGTGCCGCGCTCGCGCGCCACCTCCGCCAGCGTGCTGGCCTTGCTCACGCCCAGCGCCATCACCTCGATGAGCGAGTCCACCGCGTTGGAGTGGGTCACCCCCACCAGGTCGCCGACCTCGCGCTGCGCCACCTCGAGCATGCGGTCGCTGTCCACCCCCGGGCACTTCGCCAGGACCTTCACCACCGGCGGCGACCCCGCCAGCAGCTCGCCCAGGTCGCCGACGGCGTGCTCCAGCCCGGTGTCGAAGCTGGTGGCGTAGGCGTCCTCGCGGCGGAACCCGCTCACCGCCTCCAGCGCGAAGCCGATGCCCGGCAGCGCCGGGCGCAGCCGCGCGGCCACCTCCCGCACCACGTCCGGGTCGATGGCGTGCCGGCGCACCACCTCGCCGCTGTCGAGGTCGAACACGACGGCGCCGTTGGCGCACACCACCTGCCCGGCCAGCCCGGCCTCCTCGGCCAGCGGCGTCACCCACCGCGGCGGGCGGCCGGTCACCGGCACCACCGGGATGCCCGCGGCCGCGCACGCCGCGAACGCCTCCAGGGTGCGGCGCGACAGGGGCCGCTCGCGCGGCACCACCGTGCCGTCCAGGTCGGTGGCGACCAGCCGCCAGCCCGGCGCGAACGCCGCCTCGGCCGCGTCGTCGACGGTGGTGGCCTGCGCCTCGGTGCTCACGGGCCCCATCGTGCCAGCAGCGGGCGCGGGGGCGTGGCGGGTCGCTGGCCGGCCGCAAGCGCGCCGCAAGGTCCGGGCGCGACGGTCCCGGTGCCGGACCCCGCCGGCACCGGACGAGGAGCCCCCGTGAGC
>NZ_JAAALM010000443.1 GCF_009906395.1 Kineococcus indalonis | reverse complement strand
GGTCGAGGGGGCGGTGCCGGCGGCGCCCGCCTGGTGCAGCGCGAGCCGGGCCCGGGCACGCGCGCCGCGGCCGCCGCCGGCACCGCCCCCTCGACCGGCCCCGGCTGAACCGCCCGCCGCTGGACCGCCGCGGGCCGCGCGGTGTCGGTGGGGGGCGCCACACTGCCCGCATGTGCGGTCGCTACGCCCTCTCCCGCTCCGACGACGACCTGGTGGAGCTGCTGGACGTCGGCGAGGTCGTCGGCGACCCGCTGCGCCCCTCGTGGAACGTGGCCCCCACCCAGCGGGCCCGCGCGGTGCTCCAGCGCGCCCCGCGCGAGGACGCCGGTGCGGGCGGCGCTGCGGGCGGGGGCGGCGGCGCCCCCGCGCGGCAGCTGCGCACGCTGCGCTGGGGCCTGGTGCCGGCCTGGGCGAAGGACGTCAAGATCGGCAGCCGGATGATCAACGCCCGCGTCGAGACGGTCACCGAGAAACCCGCCTACCGGCGCGCGGCCTCGCGCCGCCGCCTGCTGGTGCCCGCCGACGGCTACTACGAGTGGCAGCAGCGCGAGGGCCGCAGCAAGGTGCCGCACTTCCTGCACGACCCCGACGGGCGGGTGCTGACGTTCGCCGGGCTGTACGAGCTGTGGCCGGACCCGGCGAAGGCCGAGGACGACCCCGAGCGCTGGCTGTGGACGTTCACCGTCATCACCACCAGCGCCTCCGACGCCCTCGGCCACATCCACGACCGCACGCCCCTGGTGGTGCCGCCGGACGTGCGCGAGGACTGGCTGGACCCGGAGCTGACCGACCTGGACCTGGTGCGCCAGGTCCTGGACGCCGTGCCCGAGCCGCGGCTGGTGCCGCGCGAGGTGTCCACCGCCGTGAACAGCCCCCGCAACGACGGCCCGGAGCTCGCCGAACCCGTCGAGCCGGGCGGGGACGACCCCGCCTGACCCGCCCGGCCCCGCGGGACGGGGCGGGCCGGGGCCGGGGGTTCAGGCGCCCACGTAGGACGCCAGGTGCTCGCCGGTGAGGGTGCAGCGGGCCGCGACCAGGTCGGCGGGGGTGCCCTCGAACACCACGCGACCGCCGTCGTGCCCGGCGCCGGGCCCCAGGTCGACGATCCAGTCCGCGTGCGCCACCACCGCCTGGTGGTGCTCGATGACCAGGACGGAGGCCCCGCCGTCCACGAGCCGGTCCAGCAGCCCCAGCAGCTGCTCCACGTCCGCCAGGTGCAGGCCCGTGGTCGGCTCGTCCAGGACGTACACGTCGCCCTTGCCGCCCATGCGGGTGGCCAGCTTCAGCCGCTGCCGCTCCCCGCCGGACAGCGTGGTCAGCGGCTGCCCGAGGGTGACGTAGCCCAGCCCGACGTCGGCCAGCCGGCCCAGCACCGCCTGCGCGGCCGGGGTGCGGGCCTCCCCGGCGGCGAAGAACTCCCCGGCCTCGGCCACCGACATCGCCAGCACCTCGCTGATGTCCCTGCCGCCGAGGCGGTGCTCCAGCACCGACGCCTGGAACCGCCGGCCCTCGCAGTCCTCGCAGGTCGAGGCGACGCCGGCCATCATCCCCAGGTCCGTGTAGACGACGCCGACCCCGCCGCAGGTCGGGCAGGCGCCCTCGGAGTTCGCGCTGAACAGGGCCGGTTTCACGCCGTTGGCCTTGGCGAACGCCTTGCGGACCGGGTCCAGCAGACCGGTGTACGTCGCCGGGTTGCTGCGCCGCGAACCGCGGATGGCGCCCTGGTCGATGGAGACCACGCCCTGGCGCCCGGACACCGAGCCGTGCACCAGCGAGCTCTTGCCCGACCCCGCCACCCCCGTGACGACCACCAGCACCCCCAGCGGGAGGTCGACGTCGACGTCGCGCAGGTTGTGCGTGGACGCCCCGCGCACCCGCAGCACCCCCGACGGCGCGCGCACCGACGGCTTCAGCCCGGCGCGGTCGTCCAGGTGCCGACCGGTCAGGGTGCCGCTGGCCCGCAACCCCTCCACGGTGCCCTCGAACACCACCTGCCCGCCCGCGGTGCCGGCGCCCGGGCCGAGGTCCACGACGTGGTCGGCGACGGCGATGGCCTCGGGCTTGTGCTCCACGACGAGCACGGTGTTGCCCTTGTCGCGCAGCCGCAGCAGCAGGTCGTTCATGCGCGCCACGTCGTGCGGGTGCAGGCCGATCGTGGGTTCGTCGAAGACGTACGTGACGTCGGTGAGCGAGGACCCCAGGTGGCGGATCATCTTGGTGCGCTGCGCCTCCCCGCCCGACAGCGAACCCGCCGGGCGGTCCAGGGACAGGTACCCCAGCCCGATCGCCGCGAACGAGTCGAGCAGGTGCTGCAACCCGCTCAGCAGCGGCGCCACCGACGGGTCGTCGACCTCGCGCACCCACGCGGCCAGGTCGCTGATCTGCATCGCGCACACGTCGGCGATGTTCCTGCCGCGGATCCTGGACGAGCGCGCCTCCGGCGCGAGCCGGGTGCCGTCGCAGTCCGGGCAGGTGGTGAACGTCACCGCCCGCTCCACGAAGGCGCGCACGTGCGGCTGCATGGCGTCGACGTCCTTGGACAGGATCGACTTCTGGATCCTCGGGATCAGGCCCTCGTACGTGAGGTTGATGCCGTCGACCTTGATCTTCGTCGGTTCCCGGTGCAGCAGGTCGTGCAGCTCCCGCTCGGTGTACTGCCGGATCGGCTTGTCCGGGTCGAAGAACCCGCTGCCGGCGTAGATGCGCCCGTACCAGCCGTCGGTGCTGTACCCGGGGATCGTGAACGGGCCCTCGTTGAGCGACTTGGCGTCGTCGTAGAGCGCGGACAGGTCGATGTCGTTGACGCGGCCGGTGCCCTCGCAGCGCGGGCACATGCCGCCGAGGCGCTGGAACGTCGCCTTCTCCGCCTTCGTCCTGCCGCCGCGCTCCACGGTGATCGCGCCGCTGGCCCGCACGGAGGGCACGTTGAAGGAGAACGCGCCGGGCCCGCCGATGCGCGGGCGCCCCAGCCGGCTGAAGAGGATGCGCAGCATCGCGTTGGCGTCGGTGGCGGTGCCCACGGTGGAACGGGGGTTGGCGCCCATCCGCTCCTGGTCGACGATGATGGCCGTCGTCAGCCCGTCGAGGACGTCGACGTCGGGGCGCGCCAGCGTCGGCATGAACCCCTGCACGAACGCGCTGTACGTCTCGTTGATCAGCCGCTGCGACTCCGCGGCGATCGTGCCGAACACCAGCGAGCTCTTGCCGGAGCCGGACACCCCGGTGAACACCGTCAGCCGGCGCTTGGGGATCTCGACGCTGACGTCCTTGAGGTTGTTCTCCCGCGCGCCGTGCACGCGGATCACCTCGTGGCTGTCGGCGACGTGCCTGCCGACGCCTCCACCGCTGCCGCTCACCGCGCCTCCGCTCCCGGGCGGGCCAGCGCTCCGGCGCCCGCCGGCCCGCTCCCGCTCCACGTGCCGATCCTGTCCCGGCGACCCCGACCGTGTCAGCC
>NZ_JAAALM010000442.1 GCF_009906395.1 Kineococcus indalonis | reverse complement strand
GCCCGGCTGCGGCGCTACCCTGTGCCGCTGGCCGCCCCGCCCCTGGTGGGCGAGCCGGGCGCCGTGGTGAGCGTGCTGACGCACCTCAGCCCCGACCAGGGCGTGCTGGAGCTGGACCTGCCGCGCCGCGGCCCGCGCACCGAGCTGCCCGGGGTGGGCGAGTGGACCACGGGCTACCTCGTGGTGCTGCTGGAGGTGCTCAGCGGTCACCGCCCGCCCCAGCAGCTGCTGCGCTGGTCCGCCGCGGACGTCTACGCCGACGTGCAGCGGCGCGCGGTGCTGGGCGCGCGCCTGCGCGGGGGGCGCGCCGCCCCCGGTCCGCGCCCGCGCGTGCTGCGGGTGCTGCCCTGCCCCCTGGACGCCGGCACCGTGGAGGTCGGCGCGGTCGTGCGCTGCGGCGAGCGGGTGCGCGCCCTGGCGCTGCGCGTGGAGCGCCGGCACGAGCGCTGGCGCGTCACCGCCCTCGAGGTGGGCTGACGCGCTGCGCGCGGTGCGCCGCACGACGACGGCCCGTCCCCGCCGGAGCGGGGACGGGCCGTCGTCGTGCGGCGCGCGGGCCTCAGTCGGCGCCGCGCTCGCGCTCGGCGGCGCGGCGCTGCGCGCGGTTGCCGCCGGGGGCGTCCGTGCTGGAGGCGTCACCGGCGTGGACCTCCACGTCGCCCTCCGCGGTGGGCGCCGTGTACTGCAGCTGCTGGCGCGGGGCGGGCTGCTCGAAGCCGGGCGCCACCGCCGGGGCGCCGGCCTGCGGGGCGGGCTGCACCTGCAGGGAGAACAGGTACCCGACCGACTCCTCCTTGATGGCGTCGGTCATCGCCACGAACAGCTGGTAGCCCTCGCGCTGGTACTCCACCAGCGGGTCGCGCTGGGCCATCGCCCGCAGGCCGATGCCCTCCTGCAGGTAGTCCATCTCGTACAGGTGCTCGCGCCACTTGCGGTCCAGCACCGAGAGCACCACGCGGCGCTCCAGGTCGCGCAGGACCGGCGCGCCCAGCTGCTCCTCGCGGGCGTCGTAGCAGGCCTGCGCGTCGGCGCGCATCTCCTCCAGCAGGCGCTCGACGGTGAGGTTGCCGCGGCCGCCGGCTGCCTCCACGACCTCCTCGGGCGTCACCGACACCGGGTACAGGCTGCGCAGCGCCTCCCACAGGCCCTCGAGGTCCCAGTCCTCGCCGAAGCCCTTGCCGGTGGCCTGCACGACGTACGCGGTGACCGTGTCGTCGATGAAGTGGCGGATCTGCTCGTGCAGGTCCTCGCCCTCGAGCACCTTGCGGCGCTCGGCGTAGATGACCTCGCGCTGGCGGTTGAGGACGTCGTCGTACTTCAGGACGTTCTTGCGGATCTCGAAGTTGCGGCCCTCGACCTGGCCCTGGGCGCTCTGGATGGCCCGCGAGACCATCTTCGACTCGATGGGGACGTCCTCCGGGATGCCCGTGCGGGTCAGGAAGGACTCCACGAGCGCCGCGTTGAACAGGCGCATCAGGTCGTCGGTGAGGGAGAGGTAGAAGCGGGACTCCCCGGGGTCGCCCTGGCGGCCCGAGCGCCCGCGCAGCTGGTTGTCGATGCGGCGCGACTCGTGCCGCTCGGTGCCCAGCACGTACAGGCCGCCGAGGTCGCGGACCTCGTCGTGCTCGGCCCTGACGGACTCCTGCGCCTGCTTGAGCACGTCCGGCCAGGCCGCCTCGTACTCCTCGGGCGACTCGTCCGGGTCCAGGCCGCGCTCCTTCATGGCCGCCACGGCCAGGAACTCCGCGTTGCCGCCCAGCATGATGTCGGTGCCGCGGCCGGCCATGTTGGTGGCGACGGTGACCGCGCCCTTGCGCCCGGCCTGCGCAACGATGGAGGCCTCGCGCTCGTGCTGCTTGGCGTTCAGGACGGTGTGCTCCACGCCCGCCTTGGTCAGCAGGGCGGAGAGGTACTCGCTCTTCTCCACGCTCGTGGTGCCCACCAGGACCGGCTGGCCGGTGGCGTGGTGCTCGGCGATGTCCTCCACGACGGCGGCGAACTTGGCGTGCTCGTTCTTGTAGACGAGGTCGGCCTGGTCCACGCGCACCGCGGGGCGGTTCGTGGGGATGGACACGACGCCGAGCTTGTAGATCTGGTGGAACTCCGCGGCCTCGGTCATGGCCGTGCCCGTCATGCCCGAGAGCTTGTCGTACATGCGGAAGAAGTTCTGCAGGGTGATCGTGGCCAGCGTCTGGTTCTCGTTCTGGATGGGCACGCCCTCCTTGGCCTCGATGGCCTGGTGCATGCCCTCGTTGTAGCGGCGCCCGGCGAGGATGCGGCCGGTGTGCTCGTCGACGATGAGGACCTCGCCCTTGGGGGAGACGACGTAGTCCTTGTCGCGCTTGAACAGCTCCTTGGCCTTGACGGCGTTGTTGAGGAAGCCGATGAGCGGGGTGTTGACGCTCTCGTAGAGGTTGTCGATGCCGAGCAGGTCCTCGACCTTCTCGATGCCGGACTCGAGGATGCCGATGGTGCGCTTCTTCTCGTCGACCTCGTAGTCGACGTCCACCTTCAGCTGCCGGGCGATCTTGGCGAACTCGCCGTACCACTTGGTCGGGTGGTCGGCCGGGCCGGAGATGATCAGCGGGGTGCGCGCCTCGTCGATGAGGATGGAGTCCACCTCGTCGACGATCGCGAAGTGGTGGCCGCGCTGCACCATCTCGGCGGTGCTCCACGCCATGTTGTCGCGCAGGTAGTCGAAGCCGAACTCGTTGTTCGTGCCGTAGGTGATGTCCGCGGCGTAGGCCTCGCGCCGCTCCTCCGGGCGCATGCGCGACAGGATGCAGGAGCTGCTCAGGCCCAGGAAGCGGTAGACGCGCCCCATGAGCTCGCTCTGGTACTCGGCGAGGAAGTCGTTGACGGTGACGACGTGCACGCCCTTGCCGGTCAGGGCGTTGAGGTAGGCCGGCAGCGTGGCCACGAGGGTCTTGCCCTCGCCCGTGCGCATCTCGGCGATGTTGCCCTGGTGCAGGGCGGCGCCGCCCATCAGCTGCACGTCGAAGTGCCGCTGGCCCAGGGTGCGCCGGGCGGCCTCGCGGACCACCGCGAAGGCCTCGGGCAGCAGGGCGTCGAGCGACTCGCCCTTGGCCAGGCGCTCCTTGAAGCGGTCCGTCTCGCCGCGCAGCTCGGCGTCGCTCATGGACGTGAAGTCGTCCTCGATCGCGTTGACCTGCTCCGCGATGCGCTGGAGGCGCTTGACGACGCGGCCCTCGCCGGCGCGGAGGACCTTCTCGACGATGGCTGGCACGCGAGCAGTCTACCGACGGCGAGCCGGTCGGCGGTGCACGGACGGACCGATCCCGTCGCGCTGCGTCAATGCAGACTCACGCAGCGCGCACCGAGGGGTGCGCCGGGCTCAGCCGGAACGGTCCAGCAGGCGCCGCACGTCGCGCGGGGGCACCACGCGCACCGGCACCGGCTCGACCACCGGCCCGGCCGCGGCCCCGGCCACCGGCCCGGGCG
>NZ_JAAALM010000441.1 GCF_009906395.1 Kineococcus indalonis | reverse complement strand
GGCGGGCGGCCGGGCGGGCGGCCGGGCGGGTCAGGCGGCCAGCAGCGAGGCGGCCAGCGCGAGCATCACCACGGCGATCAGCGCGTCCAGCACCCGCCAGGCGCCCGGGCGGGCGAACAGCGGGCGCAGCAGCGCCGCCCCGCGCCCCAGGGCGGTGAACCACAGCGCGCTGCCCAGCGCGGCGCCGCCGGCGAACCACCACTGCCGCCCGGGGTGGCTCTGCGCGATCGAGCCGAGCAGCACCACGGTGTCCAGGTAGACGTGCGGGTTCAGCCACGTCAGCGCCAGCGCGGTGCCCACCGCGGCGCCCAGCGACGCCGGCGCGCGCCCTCCCCCGGCGTCCAGCGCCTGCGGGCGCAGCGCCCGGCGCGCGGCCAGCAGCCCGTAGGCGGCCAGGAAGGCGGCCCCGGCCACGCGCACCGCGCTCAGCACCCCCGGGTGGCCGCGCACGACCGCCCCGGCGCCGGCCACGCCGGCGGCGATGAGCACGACGTCGGAGAGCACGCACACCAGCACCACCGCCCCCACCCGCTGCCGGCGCAGGCCCTGGCGCAGCACGAAGGCGTTCTGCGAGCCGATCGCCACGATCAGCGACAGGCCCAGCCCGAGGCCGGAGGCGGCGGCGAGGAGGTCGGGCAGGTCGGGCAGCACCCGGCGACCGTAGGCGCGCCCCTCCGTGAAGAGAAGCTCACGTTCCTTCAGCACCGTTAGCGTCGCTGTCGTGGACCTGTCCTCGACCCTGGACCTGGCGCAGCTGCGCGCCCTGAGCGCGGCGGTGGACGGCGGCACCCTGGAGGCCGCCGCCCGCGCCCTGCACGTGACCCCCTCGGCGGTCAGCCAGCGGCTGCGGGCCCTGGAGGCGGCCACCGGCCGGGTGCTGCTGGTGCGCAGCAAGCCGGTGCGGCCCACCGCCTCCGGCGAGGTGCTGCTGCGCCTGGCCCGGCAGGTCGAGCTGCTGGCCGGCGACGCCCTGGACGAGCTGGACGCCGGCGCGGCGCCCGGGCCGCCGGGCGGCGAGCGCGTGCAGACCCTGCCGATCGCCGTCAACGCCGACTCCCTGGGCACCTGGGTGCTGCCCGCCCTGGCGCCGCTGGCCGGCTCGGTGTGCTTCGACCTGCACCGCGAGGACGAGGGGCGCACCGCGGACCTGCTGCGCGCGGGCACCGTGGTGGCGGCGATCACCAGCGACCCCGACCCGGTGGCCGGGTGCTCCGTCACCCGCCTGGGCGCCGTGCGCTACCGGCCCACGGCCTCGGCGGCCTTCGCCCGGCGCTGGTTCCCGCGGGGCCCGGCGGTCGAGGCCCTGGCGCGCGCGCCCGTGGTGGTCTTCGACCGCGAGGACGACCTGCAGCACCGCTACCTGCGCCGGCGCGCGCGCGAGCCGCGGGACCCGGCGGGCCCGCTGGACCCGCTGGGCCCGCTGGACCCGCCGGTGCACCGGGTGCCCTCCACCGCGGACTTCCTCACCGCGGTGCGCCTGGGCCTGGGCTGGGGCATGGTGCCCGACCTGCAGGGCGGCGCCGAGCGGGCGGAGGGGTCCCTGGTGGACCTGGACCCCTCCGGCGCGGTGGACGTCGCGCTGCACTGGCAGCAGTGGAAGCTGCGCTCGGCGTCGCTGGACCGCGTGGCGGCCGCCGTGACCGCCGCCGCGCACCGGCACCTGCAGCGCTGACCCGGGCACCGGCTCAGACGCGGAAGGCCCCCACGGACTCGCGCAGCCGCCCGGACGTCTCGCGCAGCGCCTCCACCGAGGTCCGCACCTGCTCCAGGCTGGCGCGGTCGGAGGCGCTGGCGCCCGCGACGCCGGAGAGCACCCCGGCGATCTCCTGCGCCCCGCCGGCCGCGCCGGAGACCGTGCGGGCCAGCTCGCCGGTGGTGGCGGTCTGCTCCTCCACGGCGGCGGCGATGGTGGCCTGGTGGTCGTCGATGCGGGCGATGATCTCGGCGATGCGGCCGATGGTGGCGGCCGCGTCGTCGCTGCCGCGCTCGATGGCGGCGACCTTGCGGGTGATGTCCTCGGTGGCCTGCGCGGTCTGCTGGGCCAGCTCCTTGACCTCCCCGGCCACCACCGCGAAGCCCTTGCCCATCTCCCCCGCCCGGGCGGCCTCGATGGTGGCGTTCAGCGCCAGCAGGTTCGTCTGCTCCGCGATCGCGGTGATGGTGCCCACCACCGAGGCGATGGCGCGGGTGGCCTCGCCCAGGTCGGCGACGGTGGCGCGGGTGGACTCGGCGGCCTCCACGGCCTCGCGGGCCACCGTCGCCGACTGCGCCATGCCCGAGGAGATCTCGTTGATCGCGGCGCCCAGCTCGTCGGCCCCGGCGGCGATGGTGGCCACGTCGGAGGAGACCGCGTCGGCGGAGCGGGCGGCGCGGTCGGCCTCGCCGGCGGTGCGGCGGTTGGCGTCGGCCAGGGCCTGCGCGCGGCCGGCGAGGTCGTCGGCCATGGCGGCGACCTCGTGGGCGCCGCCGGCGACGTCGGAGACGGTGCGGCGGGTGGCGCTGACGGCCGCCTCCAGCGCCTCGGCCATCTCGCGGAACTCGTCGCCGCCGTCGACGACGGGCGCCACGGTCAGGTCGCCCTCGGCGACGCGGCGCAGCTCGTCGCGGCTGCGGCGCAGCGGGCCGACGAGGCTGCGGGTGAGGGCGACGAGCATCAGCACGGTGAGCGCGGCGGCCAGCACGAGGGTGGTGAGCACCAGGGTGCGGCTGCGGTCGGCGGCGCGGTCGGCGGCGGCGGCCGCGGCGGTGGCGCGCTCGTCCACGGAGGCGGCCAGCTCCTGCGTGGCGGCGAGCATGTCGGCGTAGGCGGCGAAGCCGACCTCCAGCACCTCGGTCTCGGCGGCCGCCACGTCGCCGGAGCGGTACAGCTGCACGGCGCGGTCGTCGGAGGCGAAGTAGTCCTCCCACAGCGACTCCACGTCCCCGGCCAGCGCGCGCTCGTCGGCGCTCATGAGGGCGGTGGGCGCGGCGTCGAGGGTCTCCATCAGCGCCTCCTCGGAGGCCAGGAAGCCGGCGCGGTTGGCGGAGGAGGCCTCCACGGCCGCCGCCGGGCCCAGGCGGCGCGCGTCCCAGGCGTAGGCGGCCTGCCAGCCGCTGACGTCGGCGTCGTAGAAGCGCTGCTCGTCGACGAAGTGCAGCAGCCGGCCCAGGTCGCGCTGCTCGGCCAGGGAGCGCGACTGCTCGGAGATGCTCAGCAGGGCGGTGGCCCCGGTGGCGAGGAGGAGGGCGAGGACGACGCCGAAGGCGAGCGCGAGGCGCGCGCCCACGCGCAGGCGGCGCAGCAGGGACGACATGGGGGGTGTCCTTCCGTGGACCGGGGGGCCGGGTGACTGCTCACCCGTGCCCCACCACCATCGGCACCGCGCGCGGGCGCCTGAACCCGAGCGCGGGCGCCTGGCTCCGCGGACGGGCGCCTGGACCCGCGCGCGGCAGGATGGCGTCGTGGTCGACGGGGACGCTGCGGCGGG
>NZ_JAAALM010000440.1 GCF_009906395.1 Kineococcus indalonis | reverse complement strand
TCCGGCGTCAGGGCCGCGGCCAGGGCGGCGGCGTGCTCGCGCAGGTCGGGGTCCATCACCGCCGGGGAGAAGCCGATCCGCCCGCCCCGCCAGGCCACCACCCCGGCCAGCTCGGCGGCCTCCACCGGGCGCCCGGCGCGGTGCAGGACGTGGCTGAGGGTCGCCAGCGCCACCAGCCACGAGGTGGTCTCCCCCACGTCGAAGGACCGCTGCAGGCTGTCGGCGCCGGCCGCCCAGGCGGCGGGCAGGTCGCCGCGGTCCAGCTCCGCCTTCGCCTGGATCCAGCGCGCGGACACCCCCACCCACGAGTAGCCGGTGGCGTCGGCGGCGGCCACGGCGCCCTCCAGGCGGCGCAGGGCCGCGGCGTGGTCGCCGTCGCGCCGCTCCACCTCCCCCAGCACCATGAGCGTCTCCGCCAGCGTCGGCCCGTGGCCCACCTCCCGGCAGACCGCCAGCGCCGCGCCGGCGTGCTCGCGGGCCGGGCCCACCTGCCCGGAGAACGCCTCGAAGTACGCCACGGTGGCCAGCGACTGCGCCCGCACCAGCGGGGAGTCGCAGCGGGCGGCGTGCTCCCCGGTGCGCCGCAGCGCCCCCAGCACCGCCGGCAGGTCCCCGGCCAGGTAGCTCAGCAGCGCCACGCCCGTCCAGGCGCGCGCCAGCGCGGCCTCGTCGACGGCGCCGCCGCGGCCCCCGTCGACCGCGGCCAGCGCCGGCAGCAGGTGGCCCAGGCCCTCGGCCACCAGCCCCTCGCGGTACCAGAACCAGAAGAAGCCCCCGGCCACGCGCACCACGGTGGCCGGGTCGCTCTCGTGCAGCGCGGCGCGGATGTTGGCGCTCTCCTCGCGCAGCCGCTCCGTCTCCAGCGCCGCCAGGCGCCCGCGCAGGGCCGGCTCGACGTTCGCGGCGACGTCGGCCACCCACTCGGCGTGGCGGGCGGCCAGCTCCCGGCGGCGCGCGGGGGGCGTGCGCGAGAGGGCGAACAGCCGCAGCGTCTCCAGCAGGTGGTAGCGCCGCGCGCCGCCGGGGCCGGGGACCGGGCCCGAGACGGAGACCAGGCTGCGGGTCACCAGGTCCGCCAGCACCGGCGCCACGTCGGGGCGCTCCAGCACCCGGCGCGCCGCCTGCAGGGTGAAGCCGCCGCGGAAGACGGCCAGGTCGCGGAACACCTCCTGCTCGGCGGCGTCCAGGCGGTCGTGGGACCACTCCACCGCGGCCTGCATCGTGGCGTGCCGGGGCCCGGAGCGCCGGCTGCCGCGCAGCAGGGCGAAGCGGTCGTCGAGCATGGCCTCGATCTCCGCCAGCGGCAGCGCCCGCAGCTGCCCGGCGGCCAGCTCCACCGCCAGCGGCAGGTCGTCCAGCGCCGCGCACACGCGCGCCACCCGCTCCAGCTCCGCCGCGTCCGGCTCCCAGCCGGGCGAGAGGGCCCGCGCGCGGTCCAGGAACAGCCCGACGGACTCCCCGCCGGCGCCGCCGGACAGGGCGGGCACCGCGTAGGTGTGCTCGCCGTCCACGAGCAGCGGCTCGCGGCTGGAGGCCAGCACCCGCAGGTCCGGGCACGCGCCGAGCAGCTCGCTGACGAACGGCGCCACCTCGTCCAGCAGGTGCTCGCAGTCGTCCAGCACCAGCAGCGTCTCGCGCCCGCGCAGCACGGCGGCCAGCGCGCCGGTGCCGCCCACCGGCACCACGCCCAGGGCGGTGGTGACCGCCTCGGGCAGCAGGCGCCCCTCGGGGACGTCGGCGAGCTCCACGAACCAGGGGCCGTCCGGGGCGCGCAGGCCGCGCGCCACCTCCAGCGACAGGCGGGTCTTGCCGACCCCGCCGGGCCCGACGAGGGTGACCAGCCGGTGCTCGGCGAGCATGGCGCCCACCTCGGCGACCTCCCGGCGCCGCCCCACGGTGGTGGACACCGGCGTGGGCACGTTGCTCGTGGCGCGCACCGCCGCCGACGGGGGCCGCCGCGGGGCGGCGCCGGCCGGGCCGAGCAGGGCGGGGTCGTGGGCCAGCACGGCGCGGTGCAGCGCGGCGGCCGCGGGGCCGGGGTCGGTGCCCAGCTCCTCGGCGAGCACCTCGCGCAGCCGGCGCAGGGCGGCCAGCGCGTCGGCCTGGCGGCCCTGCCGGTACAGGGCCAGCGCCAGCAGCTCCCAGCCGCGCTCGCGCAGCGGCTCCTCGGCGGTGAGCAGCTGCGCGGCGGCGGCGGCGCGCGCCGGCTCGCCCAGCGCCAGGTCGACGGCCGCGCGGTCCTCGCGGGCGGCGGTGCGCAGCTGCTCCAGGCGCCGGGCCGCGGCGGCGGCGAAGGGGCGCGCGGCGACGTCGGCGTAGGCGGGCCCGCGCCACAGCCCCAGCGCCTGGTCGAGGGCGGCGGCGGCCCCGGCGGGGTCGACCTCCAGCAGCGCCCGGCCGCGGGCGGCGAGCTCCTCGAAGCGGACGGCGTCCACGGCGCCCGGCGCCAGCCGCAGGGCGTAGCCGGGGCCGCGGCGCACCAGCACCCGCGGCTCGTCGCGCGGGGCGCGGCCCGGTTCCAGCACGCGGCGCAGGCGGGAGACGTGGGCCTGCAGGGAACCGGTGGCGCTGGGGGGCGGGTCGCCGTCCCAGAGGTCCTCGGCGAGGGCGGCGTCGGTGACCACGGCGCCCTCGGCGAGCACGAGGCGCTGCACGAGCGCGCGCGGCACGGCGCCGCCGACGGCGACGGGCCCGCCGGGCAGGAGGACCTCCAGCTCCCCCAGGACGCGGACCTGCAGCGGTTCGGGAGCGGTGGCGCGCACGGTGGCCATCCCAGGGCACCGGTGGGCCCGCTGGGAAGCGGTTTGCGCTCCCTCACCCCCGGAGGGGGGACACCGGTCGCGCCGATCACCCCTCAGGCGGGCACGGCCGCGGCGGCGCGCCGGGCGCGCACGGCCACCGTCAGCGAGCACGCGGCCACCAGCGTCGCGCCCACCATGACGGACGCCATGGCGAGCGCGTCCCCGCCCAGCGCCCCGGCGACGATGCCGACGGCGCCGCCCACGCCGGACTGCGCGGCGGTGACCAGGGCCGCGGCGGAGCCGGCGGTGCGCCCGTGCTCCTCCAGCGCGCAGGTGACCGCGTTGGGCGAGACCAGGCCGCCGACGCCGAGCAGGAACCACAGCACCACCAGCAGGCCGGCGAAGCCGCCGGCGCCGGTGAGCACCACCACGAGCAGCACCACCGCCAGGCTCGCGGAGCAGGTCACGCCCACGCGCAGCAGCGTCAGCGGCGCGTACCGGGACACCAGCGCGGCGTTGAGCTGGGTGCCGCCCACGAGGGCGACGCCGTTGACCGCGAAGAGCAGCGCGAACTGCGTGGTGGACAGCCCGTGCACCTCCTGGAACACGAACGGCGAGACGGAGACGTAGCAGACGATCACGGCCATCGCCAGGCCCGGCAGCAGGGCGAAGCCCACGAAGCGCGGGTCGCGCAGCAGCCGGGCGTAGGTGCCCAGGGCCTGCGCGACC
>NZ_JAAALM010000043.1 GCF_009906395.1 Kineococcus indalonis | reverse complement strand
TGGCGGCCGCGCCCGCCACGCCCGACAGCGCCGACGGATCCGCCGGCCCGCCCGAGGAGGGCTGGTTCGAGCCGGGCACCCGCTGGGTCGGCGACTTCGGCGACCCCGAGGTCGTCCTCGTCGACGGCACGTACCACGCGTACGCCTCCCCCGTGGGCGGGCGGTACCTGCCGGTGCTGACGAGCACCGACCTGCGGAACTGGACGGTGCGCCCGCGCTACAGCGACGACGGCCCCCCGGGGTCGTGGGGGTACGACGTCGAGGAGGACGAGGCGATCCCGGTGGAGGTCCGGCGGGCCGGCCTGGACGACTGGGCCGCCTACGACACCAACGACGCCCTGGTCCGACCCGCGAGCTGGGGCCTGCCGCACCAGCAGGGCCCCTGGGTGGACCGCGACTACTGGGCCCCGGGCGTCACCGAGCTCGACGGCACCTGGTTCGCGTACTCCCCCGTGCGGGTGTCGGCGGACCGGTTCTGCCTGACGGTGGCCACCGCCACCTCGCCGCTGGGCCCGTTCCGCGACGTCAGCGGCGACGCGCCCGTCCAGTGCCAGCCGGCCGAGCGCGACCCGGCCGGCTCCATCGACCCCGACCCGTACACCGACCCGGCCACGGGCAGGACCTTCCTGCTGTGGAAGGCCGCGGGCAAGCTGGACGTGCGCGAGTCCTCGATCCAGGCGGTGGAGGTCGGCGCCGACGGCCTGCCGCTGCCGGGGGCCGGACCGGTCACGCTGCTGGAGACGAACCGGGCCGCCCGGTGGGAGGGCAACACGATCGAGAACCCCTCGATGGTGACCTTCGAGGGCACGACGTACCTGTTCTACTCGGCGAACTACTCCGGCGTGCTGGACGACAGCGGCCGCAGCAACTACGCCAGCGGGTACGCGGTCTGCCCGGCCGGGCCCACCGCCCCGTGCACCCGCCCGGAGCCGCAGGCGGCGCTGCTGGCCAGCCGCGACAGCATCCAGGGCCCGGGCGGCTCCAACGGCTTCGTCGGCACCGACGGCGTGCTGCGGGTGGCGTACTCCTCGTTCTGGCTGGGCGAGGACCGCGGCGGGGAGTTCCCGCACCCGCGCCGCCTGGGCATCGCCACCCTGCAGCGCAACCCGGACGGCACCCTCGACGTCGTCGACGGGCCCGTGCCCGAGGAGCACGCGGTGGACGGCGTGATCGGCGAGAAGTGGCGGGCCACCGGCGGCGCCGACGGGCCGCTGGGCCCGCCGACGTCGGACGAGGTCCGCACGCCCCGCGGTGACGGCGCGCACGGGCACTTCCTGGGCGGTTCGATCTACTGGTCCCCGGCCACCGGGGCGCACGTCGTGCAGGGTGCGCTGCAGTCCGCGTGGGGCGACACCGGCTGGGAGAGGGGCCCGCTGGGTTTCCCGGTGAGCGACGAGTACGCGGTGCCCGGGGGGCGGCGCAGCGACTTCCAGGGCGGCTCGCTCGTCTTCGACACCGTCACCGGGGTCGTCACGCGCCGCTGAGGGCGTTCAGGCGCCCGGCCCGGTGGCGCCCGGCCCGGTCGTGCCGGCGGCTGCGCCCGGCCGCGCCGCGCGCACGTCCTCGCGCACGCTGGCGATCGTCTCCTCCGGCAGCAGCGAGCCGATGCGCTTCAGCTCCGCGACCCCGGCGGCGCCCAGCGCCGCCGCGCCGCCGCCGTAGAGGGCGGTGGCCAGGAACGCCGCGGTCGGCGCGGGCACCACCTTGCCGAGGGTGCGCACCACGAAGGCGGCGGAGGTGCCCGCCGCCAGCGCGCCCAGGACGGCGGCGCCGCCCAGCAGCGCGGCGCCCTTCGAGGCCTCCTCGACCTTGGCGAGCATCTCCTGCTGCCCGCGGCGCACCTCGGCGCGCACGAGCTGCGCGGTGTCCGAGGTGAGCTCGTCGACCAGCTGACCGGCGGTGCGCGGCTGTTCCGTCATCGTCGTCCTCCCGTGCCTGGAAGCGGTGGTGGAGCGGTGGCACCGACCGTACGCGCGCTGCGGCCACCGCGCCGTCCGGCGCCCCTCGCCCCCGCGCCCGCCGGTCCACTGGTTGCGCGCATGACCTCCCGCGGGCGGGGTAGGGGGAGTTCGTGGCCGACACCCAGGACGGACCGGACCTGCACCCCACCACCGAGGAGCTGGCGAGCGGGCCCAACTTCGCCGCCATCTCCACCCTGCTGCCCAGCGGGCGCATCCAGACGCAGTACATCTGGGTCGGCGTCGACGCCGGCCGGCTGTACGTGAACACCGAGGACCACCGGCAGAAGTTCCACAACCTGCAGCGCGACGCGCGCGTGACGATCGCGATCCGCGACGAGCGCAACGCGTACCGCTACGCCGAGGTGCGCGGGACGGTCGGCGAGGTCGAGCGCGGGCCGGCCGCGCGCGAGCGGATCGACGAGCTGTCGCGGAAGTACGAGGGCAAGCCGTACCCGCCGGAGCAGATCAAGACCGAGCGGGTCACGGTGTTCATCGTGCCCGAGCGCCAGACGATCTCCGGCTGACCCGACCCACCACCGACCCAGGAACGTCGAACAGGAGCAGGACCGTGAAGGCTGTCGTCTACAAGGGCCCCAGGACCGTCGCCGTGGAGGAGGTGCCCGACGCGCGCGTGGAGCACCCCACCGACGCGGTGGTGCGCATCACCACGACGAACATCTGCGGGTCGGACCTGCACATGTACGAGGGGCGCACCAGCGTGGAGGAGGGCAAGGTCCTCGGCCACGAGAACACGGGGGTCGTCGAGGCCGTCGGTGCCGGGGTGAGCCGCGTCAAGGTCGGCGACCGCGTCTCCGTCCCCTTCAACATCGCCTGCGGCGCGTGCCGCAACTGCATGCACGGCTGGACCTCGTTCTGCCTGACCATGAACCCGATCGAGGGCATGGACGGCGCGGCCTACGGCTACGCGAACATGGGCCCCTACGACGGCGGCCAGGCGGAGTTCCTGCGGGTGCCGCACGCGGACTTCAACCTCCTGGAGCTCCCCGGGGGCACCGAGCACGAGAACGACTTCACGATGCTCTCGGACGTCTTCCCCACCGGCTGGCACGGCGTGGAGCTGTCCGGGATGGTGCCCGGCGACGACGTGGCGGTGTTCGGCGCCGGCCCCGTCGGGCTCATGGCCGCGCACAGCGCCCTCCTCAAGGGCGCCGCGCGGGTCTTCGTCGTGGACAAGGAGAAGGACCGCCTGGCGCTGGCCGAGCGGATCGGCGCGATCGGCGTGGACTTCTCCGCCTCCGACCCGGTGGAGCAGATCACCGAGGCCACGAAGGGGCGCGGGGTGGACCGCGGCGTGGAGGCCGTCGGCTACCAGGCGCACGACCCCGCGGGCGACGAGCACCCCGAACTGGTGCTCGACAACCTCGTGAAGGTGGTGCGCAGCACCGGCGGCATCGGCGTGGTGGGCGTGTACATGCCGCAGGACCCCGGCGCGGCCAGCGAGGGCGCCCAGCAGGGCCGCATCGGCTGGGACTACGGCACCTTCTTCACCAAGGGCCAGTCCATGGGCACCGGCCAGGCGCCGGTGATGCGCTACAACCGCCAGCTGCGCGACCTCATCGTCGCCGGCCGCGCCACCCCCGGCTTCATCGTCTCGCACGAGCTGGGCCTGGACCGGGCGCCGGAGGGGTACGCGAGGTTCGACGCCCGCGAGGACGGCTGGACCAAGGTGCTCCTGCACCCCGGCCAGGCCTCCTGACCGACCCGGAGCGGACGCCCTGACCGGCGCCGCGGACGGCCCCGCCGCACCACCGGCACCCCCGGACGGCACGACCCGTCCGGGGGTGCCCGCCGTCGGCACCTGCCGCACCGCCGCGCGACGTCCCGCCGCCCGGGACGCTGACGCTGCGACCGGGCCCCCGCGAGGCGCTGCTGAGCGTCCCGCCCGCCGCGGCCGCGGGACCGGTCCTGCTGCTGGTGTTCTTCCACGGTTCCGGCGGCGACGCGCAGCGGTCCCTGCGGCTGGCCGGTGCCGCCGCCGAGCGGCACGGCGCGGCCGTGCTGGCCCCGCGCTCCACCCGGCACACCTGGGACGTCGTGATCGGCGCCCCCGGCCCGGACGTCGCCGCCGTGCGGCGGGCCCTGGCCGGGGTCGCCGGGCTCCTGCCGGTCGACCCGGAGCGGCTCTGCTTCGGGGGCTTCTCCGACGGCGCCTCGTGCGCGCTGAGCCTGGGCCTGGCGAACCCGCGCGCGGTGCGGGCCGTCGCGGCGTTCTCCCCCGGTTCCGTGGTCGACGGCGCGGTCGGCGGCGCGGGAGCACCGGCTGCCGGCTGACGCCGCACCCCCGGCCCGCAGCGGTCCCCGCACCGGTCCCCGCAGCGGTATCCGCGCACCGCCCCCGCGCGTCCACCCTGCGCGGGGGCTGACCTGCTCCTAGGCTCGCCGTGGCACCCGGCACCCGTCGGGCGACCGGGACGTCGAAGGGACGGCGAACGTGCTGGGACTGCCCGACGGGGTCACGGCCCTGTTGTTCGACCTGGACGGGGTCCTCACGAACACCGCCGCGGTGCACAACGCCGCGTGGACGTCGATGTTCGACCGCTTCCTGCGCGAGCGCGCCGAGCGCACCGGGGAGCCGTTCGTGCCGTTCGACCCGGACGCGGACTACCGCACGTACGTGGACGGCAAGCCGCGCGCCGCGGGCGTGCGCGACTTCCTCGCCAGCCGCGGCACCGTGCTGCCGGAGGGCGCGGCGGACGACCCGCCGGGCGCGCGGACCGTGCAGGGGCTGGGCAACGCCAAGAACGCCGACCTGCTGCAGCGCCTGGCCACCGACGGCGTGGAGGTGTACGAGGGGTCCCGGCAGTACCTGCGGGCCGCGCGCGACGCGGGGCTGCGCCGGGCGGTGGTCTCCTCCAGCGCCAACACCCGCCAGGTGCTGGAGGTGACCGGGCTGGCGGAGCTGGTGGAGGAGCGCGTGGACGGCGTGACCCTCACCCAGCTCGGCCTGGCCGGCAAACCCGCCCCGGACACGTTCCTGGAGGGCGCCCGGCTGCTCGGGGTGCCGCCGGAGCGGGCGGCGGTGTTCGAGGACGCGCTCTCCGGCGTCGAGGCCGGGCGCGCCGGGCGCTTCGGGTTCGTCGTCGGCGTCGACCGCGTCGGGCACGCGGACGCGCTGCGCGAGCACGGCGCCGACGTCGTGGTGCAGGACCTGGCCGAGCTGCTGCGCGCGCCGGCGGGCGGTGGGGCGCGGTGATCGGCCCGGACACCTTCGCCGTCGAGCCGTGGCACGTGCGCGAGACGAAGCTGGACCTGTCGGTCCTGGGGCCCTCGGAGTCGGTGTTCGCGCTGTCCAACGGGCACATCGGGCTGCGCGGCAACCTCGACGAGGGCGACCCGCACGGCCTGCCGGGCACCTACCTGAACTCCTTCTACGAGGACCGCCCGCTGCCGTACGCGGAGGCCGGGTACGGCTACCCCGAGGTCGGGCAGACCGTCGTCAACGTCACCAACGGCAAGATCGTGCGCCTGCTGGTGGACGACGAGCCGTTCGACGTGCGCTACGGCGAGCTGCTCTCCCACGAGCGGGTCCTGGACCTGCGCGCCGGCACGCTGACCCGCAGCGTGGACTGGGTCTCCCCCGCCGGGCGGCGCGTGCGGGTGCGCTCCACCCGGCTGGTCTCCTTCGTGCAGCGCGCCGTGGCCGCCGTCGAGTACGTCGTGGAGGCCGTCGACGGCCCCGCCCGCCTCACCCTGCAGTCCGAGCTCGTGGCCAACGAGGCGATGCCGGCGCAGAGCGCCGACCCGCGCGCCGCGGCGGTGCTCGCCTCGCCGCTGCAGGCGGTCGAGCACGACACCAGCCGCACCGGGGCGACCCTGGTGCACCGCACCCGCGCCAGCGGGCTGCAGCTGGCCGCCGGCATGGACAACTCCCTGGAGGCCGAGGGCCGCGTGGAGTGCGACACGCGGGTGTCGGACGACTGGGCGCGCACCACGTTCGTCGTCGCCGTCGAACCCGGCCAGCGGGTGCGCCTCGTCAAGCACCTGGCCTACGGCTGGTCCGCCCAGCGCTCCCAGCCGGCGCTGCGCGACCAGGTCGCCGGGGCGCTCAGCGGCGCCCGCTACACCGGCTGGGAGGGGCTGCTGCGCGAGCAGCGCCAGTACCTCGACGAGTTCTGGGACGCCGCCGACGTGCTCGTGGAGGGCGACGCGGAGGTGCAGCAGGCGGTGCGCTTCGCGCTGTTCCACGTCCTGCAGGCCGGTGCCCGCGGCGAGGGCCGCGGCATCCCCGGCAAGGGGCTGACCGGTCCCGGCTACGACGGGCACATCTTCTGGGACACCGAGGCGTACGTGCTGCCCGTGCTGACCTACACCGCCCCCGACGCCGCCCGCGACGCGCTGCGCTGGCGGTGGACGACCCTGGGCAAGGCGCGCGCGCGGGCCCACGAGCTGGGGCTGCGCGGGGCGGCGTTCCCGTGGCGCACCATCCGCGGCGAGGAGTGCTCCGGCTACTGGCCGGCCGGCACCGCCGCCTTCCACGTCAACGCCGACATCGCCACCGCGGTGGAGCGCTACCGCGTGGTCACCGGCGACGACGCCCTGGAGGCCGACGGCGGCCTGGAGGTGCTCGTGGAGACCGCCCGGCTGTGGATGTCGCTGGGCCACCACCAGGCCGACGGCTCCTGGCACGTGGCCGGGGTCACCGGCCCGGACGAGTACAGCGCCGTCGTCGACGACAACGTCTTCACCAACCTCGCCGCCGCGCACAACCTCACCGCCGCCGCCGCCGCGGTGCGCCGGCACCAGGACCGCGCCCGCACCCTCGGCGTGGACCTGGAGGAGGCCGCGACGTGGGTGGACGCGGCCAAGGCGGTGCACGTGCCCTACGACGAGCGGCTGCGCGTGCACCAGCAGCACGAGGGGTTCACCCGGCTGCCGGAGTGGGACTTCGAGCACCGGCGCGAGTACCCGCTGCTGCTGCACGCGCCGTACTTCGACCTGTACCGCCGGCAGGTGTGCAAGCAGTCGGACCTGGGCATGGCGCTGTTCTGGTTCGGCGACCGGTTCGACGAGGACGACGTCGCCCGCGACGTCGACTACTACGAGCGCCGCACCGTGCGCGACTCCTCGCTGTCGGCGTGCGTGCAGGCCGTGCTGGCCGCGCAGGTCGGCCACCTGGACCTCGCGCACGACTACACCTACGAGGCCGCCAGCGTGGACCTGCGCGACCTGCACCACAACACCCTGGACGGCCTGCACATCGCCTCGCTGGCGGGCACCTGGATGGCGCTGGTGCAGGGCTTCGGGGGCCTGCGCGACACCGCCGGGGAGCTGTCGCTGGACCCCGGGCTGCCCAGCGGGATCTCCCGGCTGCGGTTCTCGGTGCGCTGGCGCGGCTGCACCCTGCGGGTGGACGTGCGCGGGCACGAGGCGACCTACGAGGTGCACGACGGCCCCGACGCGCAGGTGCGGCTGCGGCACGCCGGCGAGGAGGTCGTCGTCACCGGCTCGGCGCCGGTGACGCTGCCGCTGCGCCAGCGCGTGCCGCTGCTGCCGCGCCCGCAGCAGCCCCCCGGGCGCGAGCCGGCCCCGCGCACCCCCGCGGCGCGCTGAGGGGCGCCGGGCGGGGGGGCGAGCGGCCTCAGCGCCGCCCGGCGTGCAGCTTCACCGCGTGCCGGGCGGCGGCGCGCCCGCGGCGGCGGTCGCCGGCGGCGTCGTAGGCCAGCGCCAGGCGGTACCAGGCGCCCGCGTCCTGCGGGGCGGCCTCCACCTCGGCGCGGCAGCGCTCGAACGCCGCCTGCCCGGCGGCGCGGTCCACGCGGCCGGTGGCGGTGCGCCCCAGGTCGTCCTCGGGCAGCTCGCCGCGCTCGGCCAGCTCCCGGCCCAGCCGCTCGGTGGCGCGGCCGAAGAGCAGCTCGCGCACCACGGCCCAGGCCCCCACCAGGGGCAGCACGATCACGGCCGCGCCCATGAGGACACCGGCCCAGCGGCCGGTGGCGATCAGGTCCACGCCCAGGCGGCCGAGCAGGGAGAAGTAGAAGAGCAGGGCCGCGCAGGCCACCGCGACCACGACCTTGGTGCGCACGGCGCGCCCCCTCAGGCCAGGTCGAGGTAGTGCTCGAGGCCCACGGTGACGCCCGGGCGCTCGGCGACGCGCCGCACACCCAGCAGCAGGCCCGGCATGTACGCGGCGCGGTCGTAGGTGTCGTCGCGCAGCGTCAGGGTCTCCCCCGGGCCGCCGAGCACGACCTCCTGGTGGGCGGTCATGCCGCGCATGCGCACCGCGTGCACGTGCACGCCGTCCACGACGGCGCCGCGCGCACCGGGCAGCGACTGCTCGGTGGCGTCCGGGGAGGGGCCCAGCCCGGCCTCGGCGCGCGCGGCGGCGATGAGCTGCGCGGTGCGGACGGCCGAGCCGGAGGGGGCGTCGACCTTGCCGGGGTGGTGCAGCTCGACGACCTCCACGGACTCGAAGAAGCGCGCCGCCTGCTGGGCGAACCGCATGACGAGCACGGCGCCGAGGCCGAAGTTCGTGGCGATGAGCACGTTGCGGCCCGCGGCGCGCTGCCACTGCTCCACCCGCGCGACGCGCTCGTCGGTCCAGCCGGTGGTGCCGGTCACCACGTGCAGGCCCATGCCCAGGGCCCGCTCGACGTTGCCCATCACCGAGCCGGGCACCGTGAGGTCCACCAGCACGTCGGCGCCCTGGGCCGCGGCGAGGTCGTCGCCGCGGCCCAGGGCCGCCACCAGCTGCAGGTCGGGCGCGGCCTCCACGGCGGCGCAGGCCTGCGAGCCCATGCGCCCGCGGGCGCCGGTGACGGCCACGCGCAGCGGCGGGCCGTCCGTGCTCACCGCACCACCGAGCGGAACGGGGCGTCGTCGGTGAACGGGCCCACGACGGTCACCGAGCGCGGGCGCTCCAGCAGGTCCGCCGCCATGGCGCGCACGTCCTCGGCGGTGACCGCGCGCAGGCGGGCCAGGACGCCGTCGACGTCGAGGAACTGCCCGTGCACCAGCTCCGCCTTGCCCAGGCGGTTCATGCGCGAGCCGGAGTCCTCCAGGCCCAGCACCATGCCGCCGGCCAGCTGGCCGATGCCGCGGCCGAGCTCCTCGGCCTCCAGCGGCGCCGCGGCCAGCTTGGCCAGCTCCTCGAGCATCAGCTCGGTGACCTGGCCCGCCTTGGCCGGGGAGCAGCCCGCGTACAGGCCCACGTAGCCGGAGTCGGCGTAGTTCGCGTTGAAGGAGTACACCGAGTACGCCAGGCCGCGCTTCTCGCGCACCTCCTGGAACAGCCGGCTGCTCATCCCGCCGCCCAGGACGGCGTTGAGGACGCTGAGGGTGAAGCGGCGCTCGTCGGTGGCGGTGATGCCGGTGGTGCCCAGCAGCACGTGCGCCTGCTCGGTGGCGCGCTCCACCACGAGGGTGCGGCCGGTCTCCAGGCCGCCGGAGACCTCCCCCGCCACCCGGCGCGGGGCCGGGGCGGCGTCGTGCAGCTCGCCCGCGGCGCGGGACAGCTCGCGCTGCACGGCGTCCACGACCTCGTCGTGGTCCAGGCCGCCGGCGGCGGTGAACACCAGGGTGGAGGGGCGGTAGTGCTCGCGGTAGTGCGCCCAGACGTCGTCGCGGCCCACGGCCCGGATGGTCTCCGGAGTGCCGCCGATGGGGCGCGCCAGCGGGTGCGTGCCCAGGACGAGCTCGGCGAAGCGCTCGTGCGCGACGTCGCCGGGGTCGTCGTCGTTCATCGCCAGCTCCTCGAGGATGACCTCGCGCTCGGAGCTGAAGTCGTCCTCGTCGAGCACCGCGGAGGTGACCATGTCGGTCACCACGTCGATCGCCATCGGCAGGTCGGTGTCGAGCACGCGCGCGTAGTACGTCGTGTGCTCCTTGCCGGTGGCGGCGTTGGCCTCGCCGCCCACGGCGTCGAACGCCGTGGCGATGTCCATGGCGTCGCGGCGCTCGGTGCCCTTGAAGAGCAGGTGCTCGAGGAAGTGCGTGGAGCCGAAGTGCCCGCTGGTCTCGTCGCGCGAGCCGACGCCGACCCAGCAGCCGATGCTCGCCGAGCGCTGCCCGGGCATCGCCTCGGTCAGCACCCGCGCGCCGCACGGCAGGACGGTGCGGCGCACCAGCGCCCCGTCCACGTCGGACAGGGTGGTCGTGACGGGGGCCGACCCCGCCGCCTCCGTGGGGAGGTCGACGGGGTCGGTCGCGCCGTGGTGGGCCGACACGTCAGGCGTCGGCCGTCGCGGCGTCGTCGGCGGCGGGCGCGTCGGCGGGCGCGCCCTCCTCCTCGGCCACGACGGGCACCAGCGAGAGCTTGCCGCGCGGGTCGATCTCGGCGATCTCGACCTGGACCTTCTGGCCGACCGAGACGACGTCGTCGACGTTGTCGACGCGCTTGCCGCCGGCGAGCTTGCGCAGCTGCGAGATGTGCAGCAGGCCGTCCTTGCCGGGCAGCAGCGAGACGAACGCGCCGAAGGTGGTCGTCTTCACGACGGTGCCGAGGTAGCGCTCGCCGACCTCGGGCATCGTCGGGTTGGCGATCGCGTTGACCGCCGCGCGCGCCGCCTCGGCCGAGGGGCCGTCGACCGCGCCGATGAACACGGTGCCGTCGTCCTCGATGGAGATGTCGGCGCCGGTGTCCTCCTGGATCTGGTTGATCATCTTGCCCTTGGGCCCGATGACCTCGCCGATCTTGTCGACCGGCACCTTCACCGTGATGATGCGCGGCGCGGTGGGCGACATCTCGTCCGGCGCGTCGATGGCCTCGGCCATGACGTCCAGGATGTGCAGGCGCGCGTCGCGGGCCTGGGTCAGCGCCCCGGCCAGCACGGAGGCGGGGATGCCGTCCAGCTTGGTGTCCAGCTGGATGGCGGTGACGAACTCCTTGGTGCCGGCGACCTTGAAGTCCATGTCGCCGAAGGCGTCCTCGGCGCCGAGGATGTCGGTCAGCGCCGCGTAGCGGGTCTCGCCATCGACGGTGTCGGACACCAGGCCCATCGCGATGCCGGCGACGGGCGCGCGCAGCGGTACGCCCGCGTTCAGCAGCGACAGGGTCGAGGCGCACACCGAGCCCATCGAGGTGGACCCGTTGGAGCCCAGCGCCTCGGAGACCTGGCGGATGGCGTACGGGAACTCCTCGCGGGCCGGCAGCACCGGCACCAGCGCGCGCTCCGCCAGGGCGCCGTGGCCGATCTCGCGGCGCTTGGGCGAGCCCACCCGGCCGGTCTCACCGGTGGAGTACGGCGGGAAGTTGTAGTTGTGCATGTACCGCTTGCGCGTCACCGGCGAGAGGGTGTCGAGCTGCTGCTCCATGCGCAGCATGTTCAGCGTGGTCACGCCCAGGATCTGGGTCTCGCCGCGCTCGAACAGCGCCGAGCCGTGCACCCGGGGCAGCACCTCGACCTCGGCGGACAGCGTGCGGATGTCCGCCAGGCCGCGCCCGTCGATGCGCACCTGGTCGGTGAGGATGCGCTGGCGGATGAGCTTCTTCTGCACCGAGCGGTAGGCCGCGGAGACCTCCTTCTCGCGGCCGGCGAACTGCTCCGCGAGGGACTCGCGGACCTGCGCCTTGATCTCGTCGATGCGGTTCTCGCGCTCCTGCTTGCCCCCGATGGCCAGCGCGCCGGCCAGGTCGGCGGAGGCGGCCTGCTCGACGGCGGCGTAGACGTCGTCGGCGTAGTCGGGGAACAGCGGGAACTCAGCGGTCGGCTTGGCGGCCTTGGCGGCCACCTCCGCCTGCGCCTTGACCAGCGCGGCGATGTGCGGCTTGGCGGCCTCCAGGCCCTGCGCCACGACCTCCTCGGTGGGGGCGGTCGCGCCCTGCTCCTTGATGAGGTTCCAGGAGCCCTCGGTCGCCTCGGCCTCGACCATCATGATCGCGACGTCCTCGGACCCGTCAGCGGCGGTCACGACGCGGCCGGCCACGACCATGTCGAAGACGGCGCGCTCGACCTCGGAGTAGCGCGGGAACGCGACCCACTGGCCGTCGACCAGGGCGATGCGCACGCCGCCGACCGGGCCGGAGAACGGCAGGCCCGCCAGCTGGGTGGACATCGAGGCGGCGTTGATGGCCACGACGTCGTAGGCGTCGTCGGGGTGCAGCGCCATGACGGTGACGACGACCTGGACCTCGTTGCGCAGGCCCTTGACGAAGCTGGGGCGCAGCGGGCGGTCGATCAGGCGGCAGGCCAGGATCGCCTCGGTCGAGGGGCGGCCCTCGCGGCGGAAGAACGAGCCGGGGATCTTCCCGGCGGCGTAGCTGCGCTCCTCGACGTCCACCGTCAGGGGGAAGAAGTCGAACTGGTCCTTGGGGGACCTGCCGGCGGTCGTCGCGCTCAGCAGGAACGACTCCCCGTCCAGGTACACGGCCGCCGAGCCGGCGGCCTGGCGGGCCAGGCGGCCGGTCTCGAAGCGGACGGTGCGGGTGCCGAACGAGCCGTTGTCGATGACGGCTTCGGCGGCGGTGATCTCAGGACCCTCCACGGGTTCCCTCCTCTTTCCGTCTGTGGTGCGGTGCCCGCCGCACCGGCGCGTGCCCGGCGGGGGTCGTCCCCCGCCGGTCCGGCCTTCGATCGAGGCCCACGGGCGCGTGGCGCGCCCGGAGGCCACTACCGAGGACCGGCACGACGCTGCGCGGTACGGCGGCCGGGTGCTGCGGTCAACACCCCGAGTCTGCCCGGAGTCGGGCGGTCGTGCGCGGCAGCGGCCCGCGGGGGCCGGCGGCGGCGCACGTGCAGCAGGGGCGGCCCCGTGCGGGACCGCCCCTGCCTCGCCTCAGCGGCGGATGCCGAGCCGCTCGATGATCGAGCGGTAGCGGTTGATGTCCTTCTTGGCCATGTACTGCAGCAGGCGGCGGCGCTGCCCGACCAGCAGCAGCAGCCCGCGGCGGCTGTGGTGGTCGTGCTGGTGCGTCTTCAGGTGCTCCGTCAGGTCGCGGATGCGCTGGGTGAGCATGGCCACCTGCACCTCGGGCGAGCCGGTGTCGCCCTCGCTGGTGGCGTACTCGGCCATGATCTTCTTCTTGGTCTCGGCGTCGAGGGGCACGGTGCTCTCCTGGGTCTCGTTGCGCGGTGCTCCGGGGCTGATCCACCCGGGCTCTCTGGGTCCGCGGCCGTTCGAACGGCTCGTTCAGGCTACCAGCCGGGGCGGCGCGCCCCGTGACCGCACGGGCCGGGGCGGGGCCGCGCGCCGCTCAGCGCAGGCCGAGGAGCTCGCGGCAGCGCTGCACGTCGCGCGCCATCTGCTCCACGAGCGCCGCGGCGCCGTCGAAGCGCAGGGTGGGGCGCAGGTGGTGCACGAAGTCCACGGCGACGCGCTCGCCGTACAGGTCGAGGCCGGGGCTGTCGACGCAGTGCGCCTCCACGCGCTTCTCGAGGCCGTCGAAGGTGGGGTTGGTGCCCACGGACACCGCCGCGGGGAGCCGCTCGCCGGAGGGGCGGTGCAGCCAGCCGGCGTAGACGCCGTCGGCGGGCACCAGGCCCTCGGAGTCCTCCGCGGACAGGTTCGCGGTGGGGTAGCCCAGCTCGCGGCCGCGGTGGTCGCCGTGCACGACGGTGGCGCTGACCCGGTGCGGGTGCCCCAGCACGGCGGCGGCGCGCTCGACGTCCCCGGCCGCCAGCGCCTCGCGCACGGCCGTGGACGACCAGCGCGGCGCCGCGCCGGCGCCGTCGCCGAGGTCCTCCAGGGCCGTCACCGCGAAGCCGTGCCGGCGTCCCAGCTCGCGCAGGGTGCCCAGGTCGCCGCTGTTGCCGCGCCCGAAGCGCACGTCGTGGCCGACGACGACCTCCACGGCGCCCAGCGCGCGCACGAAGACGTCCTCGACGAAGCGCTCCGGGCTCCAGGAGGCCAGCTCGCGGGTGAAGGGCACGACGAGCACGGCGTCCACGCCGCAGGCGGCCACCAGCTCCAGGCGGTGCTCCAGGCCGGTGAGCAGGCCGGGGGCGCGGTCGGGCTGCAGCACCTGCAGCGGGTGCGGGTCGAAGGTGACCGCCACGGCGGCCGCGCCGCGCTCGCGGGCCGCGCGCACCACCCGGTCCAGCACCGCGACGTGGCCGCGGTGCACCCCGTCGAAGTTGCCGATGGTGACCACCGAGGGACCGAAACCGGGGTCCACGTCTGCCAGGTCGTCCCACCGCTGCACCCGGCCTGCTCACCGGCCTGGAGCACCGCCTGGAGCTGGTGGCCGCCTGCGGCGTGGACGCCGTGCTCGTCGTGCCCTTCACCCGCGAGCTGGCC
>NZ_JAAALM010000439.1 GCF_009906395.1 Kineococcus indalonis | reverse complement strand
AGCAGCACCCCTCCGGCGCCGTGCCGCCGGTGACCGACGCCGAGCGCGCCCTGCTGGCCACCGTGCACCGCGTGGACACCAGCGGCCGCTTCGAGCGCGCCGACGTCGTCCTCGTGCACGAGGTCGCCGACCAGCTCGGCCCGCTGCTGCTGCGGGTGGCCGAGCGCGGGGCCGACCCGCGGGTGCGTCACGACCTGGAGACCCTGGCGACCGAGCACCTGCCGCGCACCGTGGACGACTTCCTGGCCCTGCCGGCGGACTACGCCCGCGAGCACCGCACGGCGGCCGGCACCACGCCCGCCGAGGAGCTGCGCAACCAGCTGCACCTGCTGCTGGAGGGCTGCCGCCGCCTGCGCGACGCCGTCCACGACGCCGACCTCGACCGCCAGCAGCAGCAGAGCCGCTTCCTGGAGTCGAAGTTCCGGCGCAGCGAGCTGGACCTGTGAGCACGCCCGCGCACCACCGCGCCCACCCGTGCGCCGACCCCGGCGCCCCGAGAAGCACCTAGGAGCGGATCGTGACCCTCGACGTGCAGCTGGTCGGCACGACGACGCAGATGGCCGTCGTCACCCTGCGGCCGGGGCAGGTGGTGTACGCGGAGTCGGGCAAGTTCCTCTTCTCCTCCGGCGACGTGGCCGTGGAGACGAAGCTGTCCGCGCCCGGCGAGAAGTCCGAGGGGGGCCTGGGCGGGCTGCTGCGCGGGGCCGTCGGCGCGGGCAAGCGGATGCTCGCGGGGGAGTCCTTCGCCTTCCAGCACTTCTCCACCCCCGGCGGCGACGGCCTGCTCGGGCTGGCGGGCGTGCTGCCCGGGGAGATGCGCCACATCGAGCTGGACGGCTCGACCACCTGGTTCGCGGAGAAGGACGCGTTCGTGGCCGCCGAGGCCGGCGTGCACTTCGACATCGCCTTCTCCGGGCTGGGGCAGGGGCTGATGGGCGGGGAGGGCTTCATCCTGGAGAAGTTCTCCGGGCGCGGCTCGCTGCTCATCGCCGGCGCGGGGGACTTCATCGACCTCAACCCCGCCGACTACGGCGGCACCGTCCGCGTGGACACCGGCTGCATCGTCGCCTGGGACGACCGCGTGCAGTACAGCGTGGAGACCGTGGGCCGGCTGAACCGCCAGGGCATCATGAGCGCCGTCTTCGGCGGGGAGGGCCTGACGCTGGCCACCCTGCGCGGCAACGGGCGCGTCATCCTGCAGTCGGTCACCATCGAGGGCTTCGCCAAGGCCCTCGCCAAGAACGCCGCCAAGCCCGACCAGCAGGGCCTGGGGGCCATCGGCGGCCTCTTCTCCGGCTCCCGGGGCTGAGCACCGCACCCGAGCACCGCACCCCGCGGAACCAGCCCGCCCCCCGCGCACGTTGATCAGGGGCGGGCACCACCCGCACGAGACACGGACGACCGACGAAACGGAGCGCACACCATGGGCGTCAGCCTCAGCAAGGGCGGCAACGTCTCCCTCACCAAGGAGGCGCCGGGCATGACCCGGGCCGTCATCGGGCTCGGCTGGGACGCGAACAGCTTCACCGGCTCGGACTTCGACCTCGACGCGCAGGCGATCATGATCGGCGCCAACGGCAAGGTCCCGAACGACGGCTACTTCGTCTTCTTCAACCAGCTGAAGTCCCCGGAGGGCTCCGTGGAGCACACCGGCGACAACCGCACCGGTGAGGGCGACGGCGACGACGAGAAGATCAACGTCGACCTGTCCCTGATCCCCGCCGAGATCGACAAGGTCGTCTTCACCGTCGCCATCTACGACGCGGACACCCGCAAGCAGTCCTTCGGCCAGGTGCGCAACGCCTTCATCCGCGTGGTGAACGCCGAGAGCGGCACCGAGGTCGCCCGCTACGACCTGTCCGAGGACGCCTCCACCGAGACCGCGATGGTCTTCGGCGAGCTGTACCGCAGCGGTGCGGACTGGAAGTTCCGCGCCGTCGGCCAGGGCTACGCCAACGGCCTGCGCGGCATCGCCACCGACTTCGGCGTCAGCGTCTGACACCGCGCGGGGCGCCCCGCCGGGCGCCCCGCCCCGGGGACCGCCGCGCGGCGCGCGCCGCGCGGCGGTTGGCCGCTGCGGCCCGTCGCTGAGAAGGTGCGGTGTCCCGCCCGTGCGACGGGCCCGAACGAGAAGGAAGCAGACGCGTGATCCTCAAGACCTACGGCTGGTCGTTCGCCGTGACGATCGTGGGGCTCGTGCTGGCGGTCGTCTACGACAGCTGGCAGGGGCTCGCGCTCGTCCTCATCCTCTCCGTGCTGGAGATCAGCCTCTCCTTCGACAACGCCGTGGTCAACGCGACGGTGCTGGAGAGGATGAGCGACTTCTGGCAGAAGATCTTCCTCAGCGTCGGCATCATCATCGCCGTCTTCGGCATGCGGCTGATCTTCCCCATCGTGCTGGTGAGCGTCACCGCCGGCCTGGGGCCGGTGGAGACGGTGCAGCTCGCCCTGCGGGGCGGGGACCCCGAGGAGCCGGGCACCTACGGCTACGAGCTGAACGAGGCGCACCCGACGATCGCCGCCTTCGGCGGCATGTTCCTGCTGATGCTCTTCCTGAACTTCTTCTTCGGCGAGAAGGAGCACCACTGGCTCAAGCCGCTGGAGCGCCTGGGCGAGAAGGTCGGCGCGCTGGAGAGCGTGCAGGTCGTCGTGGCCGGTGCCGTGCTGCTCGTGGCCGCGGAGACCTTCGCCACCGACCACGGGCGCACCGTCCTGGCCTCGGGCCTGGCCGGCGTGCTCACCTACCTGCTGGTCAACGGCCTCGGCGAGCTGTTCAACGTCGAGGAGCACCTCGAGCACGGCGAGCACGAGCACGCCGACCAGGCGGGCGCCGCGGCCGCCGGTGCCGGCGCCGTGGCCGCCCAGCGCGGCGGCGGCGGGCCCACCGCGGTGGCCAAGGCCACCGGCAAGGCGGCGTTCTTCCTCTTCCTGTACCTGGAGGTGCTGGACGCCTCGTTCTCCTTCGACGGCGTCATCGGCGCCTTCGCCATCACCTCCGACCCGATCATCATCGCGATCGGCCTGGGCGTGGGGGCCATGTACATCCGGTCGATGACCGTGCACCTGGTCAAGGAGGGGACGCTGGCGCAGTACCCCTACCTGGAGAACGGTGCGCTGTGGGCCATCGGCGCCCTGGCGGTCATCCTCCTCATCAGCATCGAGGTGCACATCCCCGAGGTGGTCACCGGCCTGATCGGCCTGGCCTTCATCGTGGCGGCCCTCATCAGCTCGATCGTGCGCAACCGCCGCCACCCGGAGGAGGCGCACGTGGAGGCGCACGCCCCGGCGCACTGACGCCGGGGACGGACGGCCGGCGGGCGGGGTGCCCGCCGGGACGGGACGGGCGCGCACGGGCGCCACGAGCACGGAGGAGGGCGCCGGTGGCGCGCGACGGTCGGCCGGCCGAGGAGGTGCACAACTTCCTGGGCCGCCCCGGTCCACGGCGCAGCACGCGCACGCTGGCCGACCAC
>NZ_JAAALM010000438.1 GCF_009906395.1 Kineococcus indalonis | reverse complement strand
GCCGGGGCGCTGCTGGCCGTCGGGGTGCCGGTCGCGGTGCTGCTGGCGGCGTCCGCGGCGGGCTCCTCCGGCGCCGCGGCCCAGCTCACCGGCCTGCCCGCCCCGCCCGGGGCGGGCGCGCGCACCGCGCTGGCCGCGGGCCTGCTGGCGGCGGCCGTCGTGGGCGGTGAGCTGCTGGGCCGGGGCCTGGCGCTGCTCGTGCCCCGGCTGCTGGCCGGGCCGGCCGCCGAGCGCCTCGCGGCCGCCGAGGCGCACGTGTCGGTGCTGGCCGGGCGCGACCGGCTGGCCCGCGAGCTGCACGACAGCGTCGGGCACTCCCTCAGCCTCGTCAGCGTCCAGGCCGGTGCGGCCCGCCGCCTGCTCGGCCGCGACCCGGCCGCCGCCGAGACCGCCCTGCGGGCGGTCGAGGACGCCTCCCGCCGCGCTCTGGTCGACCTCGACCACGTGCTGGGGCTGCTGCGCGAGGGCGACGGGGCCGCGCCGGCGGCGCCCGTGCCGGACCTGCGCGACCTCGCCGCCCTGGTCGGCGCCGCCCGCGCCGCCGGCGCCGCCGTCGAGGTCGCGGTGGACGGCGACGTGGCCGGGCTGCCGGCCGTGGTCTCCCGCGAGGCGTACCGGGTGCTGCAGGAGGGCCTGACGAACGCGCTGCGCCACGCGCCCGGCGCCTCGTGCCGGGTGCGGGTGGGCGCCGGCGGCGACGAGCTGGTGCTGGAGGTCGCCAACACCGCGCCCGGCGCGGCGCGCACCGCCGCGACCGGCTCGCCCGGCGGCGGGCGCGGGCTGCTCGGCGTGCGCGAGCGGGCCCGGGACCTGCGCGGCACCGTGCGCGCCGGCGCCGGCGCGGACGGCACCTGGCGCCTGTGCGTGAGCCTGCCGGTGCGGGCGCGCTCGGGCGGGGCGGGGGCGCCGTGACGGTGCGCGTGGCGCTCGTGGACGACGAGCCGCTGATCCGCAGCGGCCTGGCCGCCGTCGTCGGCGCCGAACCGGACCTGCTGGTCGTGGGCGAGGCCGGCGACGGCGCGCAGGTGCTGGACCTGGTGGCCCGCACCGCGCCCGACGTGGTGCTCATGGACGTGCGGATGCCCGGCCTGGACGGCATCGCCGCCACCCGCGCGCTGGTGCGCGCCCGCTCGGCCGCCCGGGTCCTGGTCCTGACCACCTTCTCCAACGACGAGCACGTCCTGGACGCCCTCGTCGCCGGCGCCGACGGCTTCCTGCTCAAGCGCTCCACGCCGGAGGAGGTGCTGCACGGCATCCGCACCGTCGCCCGCGGGGAGTCGCTGCTCTTCCCCGACGCCGTGCGCGACCTCGTGCGCCGGCAGGTGCGCGGCACCGGCGCGCGGGCCGCGCGGCTGGAGCGGCTCACCGCCCGTGAGCGGGAGGTGCTGCGGCTGGTCGCCGCCGGGCTGAGCAATGCCGAGATCGCCACCGAGCTCGTCGTGGGCGTGGAGACGGTGCGCACCCACGTGGCCGCCGTCCTGGCCAAGACCGGCACGCGCGACCGCACCCAGGCCGTCGTCCTGGCCTACCGCTCGGGGTTCGTGCCGCCGGGCTGAACCGCGGGCCCCCGCGCCGCCGGCCCCCTCACAGCAGCCGGCGCGCCGCCGCCCACCGCGTGAGCTCGTGCCGGTTGGACAGCTGCAGCTTGCGCAGCACCGCCGACACGTGCGTCTCCACCGTCTTCACGGAGATGAACAGCTCCTTGGCGACCTCCTTGTAGGCGTAGCCGCGGGCGATGAGCCGCATCACCTCCCGCTCGCGCGCGGAGAGCCGGTCCAGCTCCTCGTCGGTGGCGGCGACCTCCCCGGCGACCGCGCCGAAGGCGTCCAGGACGAAACCGGCCAGGCGCGGGGAGAACACCGCGTCGCCCTCGGCCACGCGCCGCACCGCGGCGGCCAGCTCCTCGCCGCTGATGCTCTTGGTGACGTACCCGCGCGCGCCGCGGCGGATGACGGCGATGACGTCGTCGGCGGCGTCGGACACGCTCAGCGCGAGGAAGCGCACGGGCCGCTCGCCGGCCAGGAGGTCCGCGCACCCGTCGAGCACGCGCGCCCCGCCGGAACCGGCGCCGGGGGCGGGCGGCTCCCCGGCGGCGGCGGGCAGGTGCACGTCCAGCAGCACCACGTCCGGCAGCTCCCGGCGCACCGCCTCCACCGCCGCGGCGGCGTCGCCGGCCTCGCCGACGACCTCCACGTCCGCGGCGGCGGCCAGCTCCGCGCGCACGCCGCTGCGCACCATGCGGTGGTCGTCGACCACGAGCACCCGCACCGTCACGACGCCTCCCGCTGCGCGCGCGCCGGGGCGGGCAGGCGCAGCACCACCTCGGTGCCGCCGTCGGAGGGGCGGCGCACCCGCGCGCTGCCGCCGGCGCGCGCCATGCGGCCCAGGATCGACTCGCGCACCCCGAGCCGGTCGTGGGGCACCGCGTCCAGGTCGAAGCCGGGCCCGCGGTCGCGCACGAACACCTCGAAGGAGCGGGTGTCCCCGGCGCCCAGGGCCTCCGCGTACAGGGAGACGGTGCCGCCGGCGTGCCGGCCGGCGTTGAGCAGCGCCTCGCGGGCGGCCTGCACCAGCGCGCCGGTGCCGCGCTCCAGGGCCAGGGTGTCCAGCTCGCCCACCAGCACCACCTCCACGGTGGCGCCGGAGGCGTCCTCGACCTCCGCGGCCGCCGCCCGCAGCGCCGCGCCGAGGGTGCCGGCGGTGGTGCCGTGGTCGCCGTACAGCCACCGGCGCAGGTCGCGCTCCTGCGAGCGCGCCAGCCGCGCCACCTCGGTGGCGTCGGCGCTGCGCCGCTGGATGAGCGCCAGCGTCTGCAGCACCGAGTCGTGCACGTGCGCTGCCAGCTCGGCGCGCTCCTGCTCGCGGGCCAGCGCGGCCCGCTCGGCGCCCAGGTCGTGCCACAGCCGCACCGCCCACGGGGCCAGCACGACCCCCACCCCGGCCAGCACGGCCAGCGCCCCCAGCAGCGAACCGCCCAGCGCGGCGACGTCACCGCCCAGGACCAGCAGCAGCACCACGCCCAGCAGCACCAGCGAGGTGCCCGCCACCACCCGCAGCGCCGCGGTGCGCCCGCCGCCGGCGCCGGCGCCGCTGACCCAGCGGGCGCGGCGGGTGGCGTCCAGCTGGCTCCACGCCAGCACCAGCCCGGCGCCCACCACGAGCACCGGCAGCACGACGCGCGCGGAGGCGTCCACCCCGCTCACGCGCAGCGCGGCCAGCGCCCCGGCCACCACCAGCGCCCCGCCCACCAGGGCGTCGCGGTGGGCGAGCACCCACGCGGAGGGGTCGGCGCGGCGGTCGCCGGCGGCGCCGTCCTCGCGCACGTCCCGCTCGTCGGGCACGAGGAACCAGTACGCCGCGTACAGGGCCGCGCCGGTGCCGGCCAGCACGGACAGGGCGACGAGCGCCACCCGCAGCCGCGCCACCGGCACGCCCAGGTGGGCGGCCAGGCCGGCGGCGACCCCGGCGGCC
>NZ_JAAALM010000437.1 GCF_009906395.1 Kineococcus indalonis | reverse complement strand
TGGCGTGGGTGGGCGGGTCGCTGGGCACGTGCGCGGGGCGGCGCGCCTCGAACTCGCGGCGCAGCTGGGGCACGACCTGCTCGCCGAGCATGTCGATCTGCTCCAGCACCGTCTTCAGCGGCAGGCCGGCGTGGTCGACGAGGAAGAGCTGGCGCTGGTAGTCGCCGAAGAACTCCTGGAAGGTCAGGGTCTTCTCCACCACCTGCTCGGGCGTGCCCACGGTCAGCGGGGTCTGGGCGGTGAACTCCTCCAGCGAGGGCCCGTGGCCGTAGACGGGGGCGTTGTCGAAGTAGGGGCGGAACTCGCGCACCGCGTCCTGGCTGTTCCTCGCCATGTACACCTGCCCGCCGAGGCCGACGATCGCCTGCTCGGGGGCGCCGTGCCCGTAGTGGGCGTAGCGCTCGCGGTACAGGTCGATCAGCCGGACGTAGTGCTCCTTGGGCCAGAAGATGTTGTTGGCGAAGTACCCGTCGCCGAAGTACGCGGCGATCTCGGCGACCTCCGGGGTGCGGATGGAGCCGTGCCAGACGAAGGGCGCCACGCCGTCCAGCGGGCGCGGGGTGGAGGTGAAGGCGTGCAGGGGGGTGCGGAAGCTGCCCTCCCAGGTGACGACGTCCTCGTCCCACAGCCGGCGCAGCAGCTGGTAGTTCTCCACGGTCAGCTCGACGCTCTTGGAGAGGTCCTTGCCGAACCAGGGGTACACGGGGGCGGTGTTGCCGCGGCCGAGCATGAGGTCGGTGCGCCCGCCGGACAGGTGCTGCAGCATCGCGAAGTCCTCGGCGATCTTCACCGGGTCGTTGGTGGTGATCAGCGTCGTGGACGTCGAGAGGGTGATGCGGCTGGTGCGCCCGGCCAGGTAGCCCAGCATCGTCGTGGGCGAGGACGGCACGAAGGGCCGGTTGTGGTGCTCACCGGTGGCGAAGACGTCCAGGCCGGCCTGCTCGGCGTGCTCGGCGATGGTCATCATCGCCTGGATGCGCTCGGCCTCGGTCGGGGTCCGGCCCGTGGTGGGGTCGGGGGTGACGTCGCCGACGGTGAAGATCCCGAACTGCATGGTGACCGCTCCTCGTGTAGTCCATGCATCTGCATGTACCTGCCCCAACGGGGGCCCCGCCCGATCTGTTCCCCGGCCCCCGCCCGCCCGGGTGGACCGGGCGGGCGGGGTGGTGGGCGTGCCGGCGCGCCGCCCTCAGGGGCGGGTGCCGGCGCGCTCGGCCTGCGCCAGGCGCGAGCGGCGGTGGCCGTAGAGGAAGTACACGACCACCCCGACCGCCATCCAGATGCCCAGCCGCACCCAGCTCAGCCCGGGCAGGAAGCCCATGAGGACCAGGGAGGCCACCGCGGACAGCAGCGGCAGCACCGGCGAGAAGGGCACCCGGAAGGAGCGGTGCAGGTCCGGGCGCTTGCGGCGCAGCACCACCACGCCCACCGAGACCAGCACGAACGCGAACAGGGTGCCGATGTTGACCATCTCGGCCAGGTCGCTGATCGGCGTGAAGGCGGCCACCACGGCCACCGCGGCGCCGGTGATCACCGTGATCCGCACGGGCACCCCGCGCTCCTCGGACACCTTGGCGAACCAGTGCGGGATCAGGCGGTCGCGGCTCATGGCGAAGAGCACCCGGTTCTGCCCGAGCATCAGGATCATCATGACCGTCAGCAGGCCGGCGACCGTGCCGACGCTGATCAGCGTGGCCACCACGCCCGCGCCGACCTCGCGGAAGGCCGCCGCCAGCGGTGCCTCCACGCTGATGCGGTCGTACTTCACCATGCCCGTGATCACCAGCGAGACCGCCACGTACAGGACCGTGCAGATCGCCAGGGAGCCGAAGATGCCCCGCGGGACGTCGCGCTGGGGGTTCTTCGTCTCCTCCGCCGCGGTGGCGACGATGTCGAAGCCGATGAAGGCGAAGAAGACCAGCGCCGCGGCCGTCAGCACGCCCCCGACGCCGAAGGTGCCCAGCGGCACGCCCAGGTCCTGCCACAGCGAGGGGTCCGCCGGGGTCGCCGAGGCCCCGCGCGAGCCGGTGGGCGGGATGAACGGCGAGTAGTTCGAGGCCTCGACGAAGAAGAGCCCGGCGACGATCACGACCGCGACCACGGCGAGCTTGACGCACACGATGACCGCGTTGACGCGCGCGGAGGTCTTGGTGCCCACGCACAGCACCGCCGTCAGCACGAGGATCACCGCGGCCGCGATGAGGTTCGGCTCGGTCAGGCTCGGCGAGGAGGAGTACAGCCACGCCGGCAGGTCCAGCCCCAGCGTCTGGGAGAGCAGGTCCGCGGCGTAGCTGGACCAGCCCACCGCCACCGTCGCCGCGCCCAGCGCCAGCTCCAGCAGCAGGTCCCAGCCGATGATCCAGGCGATGATCTCGCCCAGGCTGGCGTAGGAGAACGTGTACGCCGACCCCGCCACCGGCACCGTCGAGGCGAACTCGGCGTAGCAGAGCGCGGCCAGCGCGCACACGAGCCCGGAGACCACGAAGGAGACCGCCACCCCGGGCCCGGCGCGGGTGCCGGCGGCCTCCCCGGTGAGCACGAAGATGCCGGTGCCGATGATCACCCCGACGCCGAAGACCGTCAGGTCCCAGGCGCTGAGGGACTTGCGCAACCGGGAGCCCGGTTCGTCGGTGTCCCGGATCGCGTCCTCGACGCTCTTGGTGCGCAGCACGCCCACGCGCGCCTCCTCTCGCACAGCCCAGCGCCCCGCCGTGCGCAGGGCCGGTCGAGGCTAGGGGATCAGCCCGTCCGCGCCACCCGGATGATCTTCCGGCGCAGCCACACGCGCCGCGCCCCGCCCAGGTACAGGCGCACGCGCGCCAGCTCCCAGTGCCCGTACTCCGCCTGCTCGGTCAGCAGCTGGCGGGCCTGGGCGCGGGTGGTCTCCCTGGGCAGGGTGAGGACGCGGTACTCGTACTGCTCGCCGGACGGGCGGGGCGCGGCGGTCCTGGTGTCAGCGGCCATCGAGGGCATTGTCCACCTCCGCGCGGCGCCGCGCGCGACGGCACGCGCCGACGCGGGCGGCGGGGCGCGTCAGCGGCAGGCGCTCTCCGCTACGGTCGGCACATGACGCCCGACCCGCGCGCCGCACTGGCACGTCTCGTCGCTGCCCTCGAGGACCACCTCGCCGCCGCGGCCGACCGGCGCGGCGAGGCCGACCCCGCCGTGGCCGCCGCCTACCAGCGCGTCGCCGACGCCTTCGAGGTGTACGAGGAGGCGATCTACGACGCGTACGACGAGGTGACGCCCTTCGTCCTCTACGACGACGTGGAGGACGAGCGGGACGACGAGGACGACGACGAGGACGACGAGGACGACGAGGACGGGGAGGACGGGGACGACGACCCCGACGACGAGGACGGGGACGACGACGAGGACGACGAGGACGGGGACGACGACCCCGACGACGACCCCGACGACGCGGACGAGGACCGCCCCGGCGGCGCCCGCCCGCCGCTGACCCGCAGCTGACCCGCAGCTGACC